>JBILJY010000129.1:0-7914 GCA_044376975.1 Burkholderiaceae bacterium
GGTCACCCGCGCCCTGATTCAAATAGTCTTCGGACGATCGATCGACACCCTGCGCAATGTCAGGCGATTGCTTGTCATAGGCAACCAGCACTGCGCAGCCTTTGTAGTCGATACCGTAGTCGGTATTGTCGTAGCCGATGCGCTTGATGGTGTCACGTGCGACCTGGATGTAGTCGACGTTTGCCGAAGTGGTGATTTCACCGGCCAACACGACCAAACCAGTGTTACACAGCGTTTCAGCGGCAACACGTGCGTTCGGGTCTTGGGTGAAGATCGCGTCAAGTATGGCATCGGAGACTTGGTCGGCGACCTTGTCTGGATGGCCTTCAGAAACCGATTCAGAGGTAAAGAGATAATCGCTAGTTTTAGACATACTCACGTCCTTTTCTGGATATACCAGAGGGGTAGGTTAAGGAGGTGCGTTGCACCCCGTACCTTCACCTGTCAAAGACGCTGAGAGACGCTGGAATGGGCGCGACGCTTTAGCGGAATTATTTTTATGCCGGCCCAGCACATCGGCGTAGGCCCAGCGTAGTCGCTCCGCAAGTTGTCGGTTAACTCAGCGACTGTCATTATTTTATGCCAAATTAATCAATTGTTGTAATTACGTCTGCTTATACCCTTACACCTTCAGGTAACAACCACGTAGACCTGCTCCCTATGGGGTAAATGGGGGATAATGCCTGCATGATTTGGAACTTCACAAAAATGCACGGCTTGGGCAATGATTTTGTCATGCTCGACGGGGTGCGTCAGTCCATTGACATGACCCCCGAACGTGCACGGGCGCTCGCTCACCGGCAATTCGGCATTGGTTGCGACCAAATCCTGCTGGTCGACACCCCACTGCATCCCGAGGCGGATTTTCGCTACCGGATTTTTAATGCAGATGGTGGTGAAGTCGAACACTGCGGCAATGGCGCACGCTGTTTCGTTAAATTTGTTCACGAACAAAAGCTCTCGTCACGCAACCCCTTACGCGCCGAAATCGCCACGGGCCTCATTACGCTTGAGGCACTGCCCAACGGGGATGTCGTGGTCGATATGGGCCAAACCCGCTTTGCACCAGAAGATCTGCCCTTTGATGTGACCGGGCTCGCGACACGCACTGAAGGGACAGACACACTTTATGGCCTGCCGCTGCAAGTGAACGGGACAGAACAGCTCGTTTGGCTTTCCGCTGTGGCGATCTCCAATCCGCATGCCGTGCAAGTGGTCACCGACGTCGATCGCGCCCCAGTTGCACAAGTCGGCCCCTTGATTGAATCCCATCCGCGGTTTACGCGCCGTGTGAATGCAGGCTTTTTACAAGTCGTCGATCGGCACACTGCCCACCTGCGGGTGTACGAACGTGGCGCAGGTGAAACGCTCGCCTGCGGCACAGGTGCCTGTGCCGCAGTGGCGGCCGGCATTCGGCGCGGGCTGCTCGACTCGCCTGTACGCTTGCGTGCACGAGGAGGCTGGCTCACGATTGAATGGGATGGTAGCGCGCTGCGCATGACCGGTCCCACCACGACTGTTTTTTCTAGCAGTATTGATATCGACCGTTTGGTGGCCTCGATCCCAACGGGTATTTAGTTCACGCATTTTTAACGAGTAGGTAGCCATGACTGATTCGCTAACCGCACAGACCGTTGCACGCTTTCTGCAAGAGCACCCAGAGTTCTTCGTGCAAAACGCCGAGCTGTTCTCAACGATCGAAGTCCCGCATCCCCATCAAGCGCGCGCGATTTCGCTCGGCGAACGTCAAATTTTGACCCTGCGCGAACGCCTGAAGGACTTTGAGTTTCGCCTCGCCGAGCTTGTACGTAATGCAGCGCTAAATGAACTAACAACCGACAAGCTCAATCGCTGGTGCGTGCGCATGCTGGCCGAGCCCATCGGTGCCCAAGTACCCGAGCAAGTTGCGCAGGGCTTGAGCGAACAGTTCAATTTGCAAGAAGTCGGTATGCGTCTGTGGGACCTGGATCTTCCCGAGGAAGGCATTGGCGAGGCCGTATCGGATGAAGTACGTGACTACGCCAACGCGCTCACCACCCCTTATTGCGGTAGCGACACCAAACTAACTGCCGCGAGCTGGCTCAGAACTCCGCCCGCCTCATTTGCGGTGCTAGCTCTTCGCCCTGCGCCTAATGCGCCCGCGTTTGGGCTGCTTGTGCTGGGCTCGGACGATGCCGAGCGGTTTGCGCCAGACATGGGTCGTGCCTTTTTACAGACAGTAGGAATTCTAGCCAGTGCAGCACTCACTCGCTTAAGCAGCGGTGACGGTTCAAGCAACCCCAATATCCCAACGCTTAACACCCGCGCTTAAAAACAATGACCGAGGCCAACGAGCCACTACTGCCTGAAAGCACCGTTCTGTGGCTTACCCACCTGGAGCGCAACCGGCGCTATTCGGTTCACACCCTAGAGGCCTATCGTCGCGACCTGCAACAGCTCGTCAGGCTTCACGAGGGCAAGCCTCTTGAGCAAATCGTCAATGGCAATATTCGTCACTATTTAGGGCGCCTGCACGCGCAAGGGCATAGCGCACGCAGCCTCGCACGCATGCTGGCCGCCTGGCGCGGATTTTTCAAATGGTGGGCGCCGCAAGCCAAGATGCCCGCGAACCCCGCGGCCGACGTCCGTGCGCCTAAGATCAAACGCAGTTTGCCCAAAGCCTTGTCTGTCGATCAAACACAAGCTCTGCTGGACGCGACGGTGTTGACCACGCGCACGGACCCGGTCGGGCTGCGCGATCGCGCCATGTTTGAGCTCTTTTATTCGAGTGGACTGCGACTCAGCGAGCTGGTGAGTCTGGATCTGCAATACACCCAAGCCAAGGAATACACCTCCGCCGGCTGGATTGACCTGGCCGAACAAGAGGTGCACGTGCTGGGCAAAGGTGGCAAGCGCCGCTCGGTCCCCATCGGCGCCCAGGCTCGAACAAGTCTGGTGCAATGGCTAGAGGCCCGACCAGCGCTGGCGCTCGCGCAAGCCCCCGAGACCGACGCCACAGCGTTATTTCTCGGAGCGCGCGGGCGACGCATTAGCCCTCGCGTCGTGCAATCCCAGCTCAGCCGCTTGGCGCTTCTGGCCGGCTTACCCACCCACGTACACCCGCACGTGCTGCGTCATAGCTTCGCCAGCCATGTCTTGCAGTCCGCCCAAGATTTGCGTGCCGTACAAGAAATGCTTGGCCACGCCAATATTTCCACTACCCAGCTCTACACAAGACTGGATTTTCAGCATCTGGCACGCGCTTATGATTCTGCACACCCACGCGCAGGTCGCAAAAGCTAAGCTATAGTTTATTTTGCTAAAATAAACTTTCCTCTTGAAATCCCTGAAATCATCCCCATTTGTCAGGGTATTGAAATTTGTATCTGCTAAGCTAAACCCATCAAGTATTTTTACTAAGTAATTTGACAAAGTACGCGTACAAACCCCCATTCCAGAATGTTTGCCCCTTGTCGTGGGCTGTGCTGTAATCCCGCCTTGCCTTTCAGTCTAGGCCTGGTCCGGTGCCTACTGCACCCTTACCGTTTTTGAAGTTAATCCGCACATGAATTCCCCAAGCAGTTTGGACAAAATGGTCCCCGTCACAATCCTCACCGGCTTTCTCGGTGCGGGCAAAACGACACTCCTCAAACGTATCCTGACCGAATACCATGGCAAGCGTATCGCCGTGATTGAAAATGAGTTCGGACCGGAAAGTATCGATAACGACTTGCTCGTACAAGATCAAGACGAAGAAATCATCGAGCTCTCTAACGGCTGCGTTTGCTGCACCGTGCGCGGCGACTTGATGCGTACGCTGAACGATCTGCGTAAGCGTCGTCAAGCGGGCGATTTGAATTTCGAGCGCGTGATTATCGAAACCACTGGGATGGCTAACCCGGGTCCAGTCTGCCAGACCTTCTTTATGGACGACGATATCGCTGAGTACTACCGCCTAGACGCGGTCGTGACGATCGTTGACGCCAAGCACGGCATGGCAACACTCGACGAACAAGAAGAGGCACAAAAACAGGTTGGCTTTGCCGATCGCATCCTGGTTTCCAAAAAAGATCTGGTGACCGATGCTGAGTTCGCTACCTTGCGAAGCCGCATCGTACACATGAACCCACGCGCGTCGATTGAAGTCGTTAATTTCGGAGAAACCGACCTTAAGCAGCTGATAGACATCAGCGGCTTTAACCTGAATACGATTCTGGATATTGATCCCCTTTTTCTGGCAGATGAACATCCCGACGCGGCACATGACCACGATCATGACCATGGTCACGATCACCATCATGATCATCATCACGACCATGACCACGATCATGCGAACTGCTCACATCCCGACCATCACCACCCAAAACCCGCACACGATGACACCATCGGTGCCTTCGTATTCAAGTCAGACAAACCTTTTGATCCAGAGCGCTTAGAAGAATTTTTAGGTGGCGTGGTCCAAGTCTATGGCCCCGATCTGCTGCGTTACAAAGGTATTTTGTACATGAAAGGCATCAACAAACGTATGTTGTTTCAGGGCGTGCATATGTTGATGGGCGCCGAACCCGGCAAACCCTGGCTGGCCAACGAAAAGAAATCCACCAAAATGGTTTTCATCGGACGCAAGTTGCCCCAAGAGATCTTTACCAAAGGTCTGGAGCAGTGCTTGGCCAAGTAGTACCTCTGCGCTCGCGTGCAGAATTTATTTTATGGAGTCCTTTATGGCAACCAAGGCAGCAAAACCCGTAGCAGGCAAGGCCAGCGCAAGCAAAGCCGCTGCCCCCAGTAAAGCAGCCGTGACGAAAAAGCCGGCTGCACCCGCCAAGAGTGCCGTAGCTGCTAAACCAGCCCCCGCGAAGCAGCCCGCACCCAAAGCTCCTGCCGCAAAAACCTCTGCAAAACCAGCAGCCAAGGCACCCGCGAAGTCAGCGCCGAAGTCAGCTCCAGTGAAAGCCGCTCCTGCTGTTGAAGCAAAAGTAGCCAAGAAAAAACCTTTCAATGCTGGTGATTTGTCCGAGAACAATCTGCCCACAGAAAGCGAACTGCTACGTATGCCCGCATCGGAATACATGAACGAGCGTCAGCTTGGCTTTTTCCGTGACCGTCTGCGCCAGCTTGAGCAGGAAATTCTGAGCAACGCAGGTGCGACGACCGAGCACTTGCGCGAAACTCAATTCGTGCCTGATCCCGCGGACCGCGCTACGATCGAAGAAGAGCATGCGCTTGAGTTACGCACCCGCGACCGCGAGCGCAAACTACTCAAGAAAGTACAGCAGTCCATTGCACGTATCGACGCCGGGGAATATGGCTGGTGCGACGAAACCGGTGAGCCCATTGGCCTGCGTCGTTTATTAGCCCGTCCAACTGCCACGCTCTCGCTTGAAGCCCAAGAGCGCCGCGAAATGCGTCAAAAGATGTTCGGGGATTAAAGGTCAGCGTTTAGTTTCCGCTTTTATGAATCATCGCCAACTGGGCACACTCCAATCATCTAGAGTGTGCCCTTGTTCTCTCTAGAGTGTGTATATGGAACAATTTCACGGCACCACCATCGTTTGCGTGCGACGCGGCAACCAAGTGGCATTGGGTGGCGATGGCCAGGTCACGCTTGGCAACATCATCATCAAAGGGACGGCACGTAAAATTCGTCGTCTGTATCACGACAAGATTCTGGCGGGCTTTGCTGGAGCAACCGCCGACGCCTTTACCTTGCAAGAGCGCTTCGAAGGCAAACTGGAAAAGCATCAAGGTAATTTGATGCGGGCAGCCGTTGAGCTTACGCGTGATTGGCGCACGGATCGCGTCCTGCGCCGACTCGAAGCCATGCTGATCGTCGCGGATCGTGACCACACACTTGTCCTAACAGGCAATGGCGACGTACTTGAGCCCGAAAACGGTTTGGCTGCGATCGGCTCAGGTGGCGCCTATGCCCAATCAGCCGCAATGGCCCTACTACGTCACACTGAACTTTCGCCGCGCGACATCGTCAAACAATCGCTCGAGATCGCGGGCGACCTCTGCATCTACACCAATCAGCAACATCTGATTGAAACACTCGAATAAGCTGGAATCACCATGTCTGCCTCATCGATGACCCCTAGTGAGATTGTCTCGGAACTCGACAAGAATATCGTCGGACAACAAAAAGCCAAGCGCTCTGTCGCCGTTGCGCTGCGTAACCGCTGGCGTCGCCAGCAAGTTTCTGAGCCACTGCGCAGCGAGATTCATCCAAAAAATATCCTGATGATCGGACCGACCGGTGTTGGCAAAACCGAGATCGCACGTCGCCTCGCAAAACTCGCGGACGCACCTTTCATCAAAATTGAGGCGACCAAATTTACCGAGGTCGGCTACGTTGGCCGTGATGTTGACACGATTATTCGTGATCTCGCAGAAATCGCCATCAAGCAGACACGCGAACAAGAAATGAAACGCGTGCGCACGCTCGCGGAGGATTCAGCAGAAGATCGTATTCTTGACGTGTTGCTTGCACCACCCCGGGCTGCAGATGGCTCACCGATTCGCGAAGAGAACGCCACGCGCCAGACCTTTCGCAAACGGCTGCGTGAAGGACAGCTCGACGCCACCGAAATTGAAATCGATGTGGCTCAGACAATGCCCAAGATGGACATCATGACGCCGCCCGGCATGGAGGATATGGCTGAGCAACTCAAGGGTATGTTTGCCGGCTTATCGCAAGACAAAAAGAAATCGCGCAAGATGACAGTGAAAGAAGCCTTCAAACTCCTCGTTGAGGAAGAGGCCTCCAAGCGGATCAATGAGGATGACCTCAAAACGATTGCCATCAACAAAGTCGAACAGCACGGCATAGTGTTTTTGGACGAGATCGACAAAATCGCCACGCGTCAAGAAACCGGTGGCGCCGATGTATCGCGCCAGGGCGTGCAGCGCGATCTGTTGCCGCTCGTTGAGGGTACGACCGTTACAACCAAATACGGCATGATCCGGACGGACCATATTCTGTTTATCGCCTCCGGTGCGTTTCATTTGTCTCGTCCCTCCGATCTCATCCCCGAATTACAGGGACGCTTTCCGATCCGCGTTGAGCTTGAATCGCTCACTGCCAAAGACTTTGTCCGCATTCTCTGTGACACCGATGCGTCACTCACCAAGCAGTACACTGCACTGCTTGCGACCGAGGACGTGCAACTGTCGTTTACAGAAGAGGGGGTTGCACGCTTGGCTGAGCTCGCGTTCGACGTGAACGAGCGTACAGAAAACATTGGTGCCCGTCGGCTGTACACCGTGATGGAAAAGTTGCTCGAAGACTTATCCTTTGACGCAACAGCAAGCAGTGGCAAAACCATCAGCATCGATGCAGCCTACGTGAATGACAAGTTAGCCGAAGCCGCTGGCAGCATCGATCTCGCTCGTTACGTTTTATAAAAGGCACCCACCCATGAGCAATCGCCTATCTGTTATCACCACCCGCACGGGGGATGATGGCTCCACTGGCTTAGGCGATGGCACTCGTGTCGCCAAGGACAGCGCTCGCGTGCAAGCGATGGGTGATGTCGATGAGTTGAATAGTTGTCTAGGCGTTCTGCTTGCCGAACCTTTGCCCCAAGCGCTGGCCACGGTGATTGCCCCGGCCCAGCACGTCCTGTTTGATCTGGGAAGCGAATTAGCCGTGCCAGGTTATTCACTGATGAAGGCTGAACAGGTTGCCTATCTCGATGCGCAAATTGCTGCGCTGAACGCAACATTACCCGCCTTAAAGGAATTCATCCTGCCTGGTGGTACGCGCGCAGCCTCGCTCGCACATGTTGCACGCAGTGTATGTCGCCGTGCAGAGCGTTCGGTGGTGGCGCTACAGCATGAGGCGAAGCTAGGCCCCTTGCCGGGTCAGTATCTAAATCGACTCTCAGATTTGTTGTTTATTTTTGCGCGCAGCTTAAACAAAGCGGCCGGACAAAC
>JBILJY010000130.1:0-7913 GCA_044376975.1 Burkholderiaceae bacterium
GACCTAACTCTGACACACGCTCAATCAGCTCCGGTATGCGCACCGTACCGTCCACAACCGAGTATTCGGAGTGAACGCGCAGGTGCACAAAAGGGTGGCTTTGTGCAGGAGACTGAGCTTGAGCGTGCATGCTGTCATTGTACCTTTTTCGGCCTCAATCAAACCGATTTTTATTCAATGATTCTTAGTATGTAAGCTGCGAGCGCATCCAGCGCAGCGATGCAACGTTAGCGTTGCATCGCTTCCCACGTCTTTTGTAGCCTCTTGACTGAGACGGGCATGGGAGTGCGAAGCTCTTGCGCAAAAAGCGCCACCCGCAGCTCCTCGAGCATCCAGTAGAACTCATCTAGCCTCTTATCTTCCGCCCCTTTAAGGGCGCTGCGTGCTCGCAGGTATTGGCTGAGCAGTGGCGCCATCTCTGCCATTAACTTTGCGTCACGCGCAGGATCTGTGCGCAACTTGTCGATCCTTGCGATCGCCGCCTTCAGGTAGCGCGGAACGTGCCCGAGCTGGACATACGGAATACGCGAGACAAAGTCCGAGGGAACCAACTGCTGGCTTTGTGTCTGTAAATCTTGGTAGGTGCTGGTGTGGGTTTTGGCTTGCGGTAATTTGCGTTGTAGCGCGGCCCACTCGGTTAGGACTGCACCGGCGAGACGCGCCACTTCTTGGGCAAGCAGGCCAAGTTTGGCTCGCCCCTCTTGGCGACGCACCTCAAAAGACTCGGCATCAGACGGCCAAGGCTCAACCAAACAGGCACGCTCAATTGCACAGTCAATAATTTGATCTCGTAGCTTTTCTTGAGAGCCTAGCGGCAAATACAACATACTCAAACGAGTCAGGTCATGCAGATTTTTTTCAAGAAACTTAACTTGCTCGCGCAAGGCAATCTTGAAGAGCCGCACCAAGCCGCGTTGGTGCGCTTGTAATGCCACGTGCGGATCATCAAACACATCAAGCGCACAGGTTGCGCCACGCTCGACCAAGGCAGGATACCCCACAACGGTCTGACCTTTTCGACGAATCTCCATCAGTTCGGGCAGCGCACCAAAACTCCAGTCGGTAATCTCATCCTGGGCCAAGACGTTGGCAACCGCTTGATCACGATTGGCGAGTTGCTGAAAGGTCGCCTGCGCCTGCTTGCCGAGCTCCGCACGAATCTGTGCCAAATTACGGCCGGCAGCCAGCATCCGTCCATGCTCATCAATAACTTTAAAGGCCATGAATAAATGAGCAGGCAGTGTCTCAATTTTGAAATCCGTCTGCAGCGGACGAATCTTTAGTTGCGTCCACATATCTTGAATAATGCCGTCAATCAGACTGCAGCCAGGTTGATCAAGACGCTCATACCAACGCTCATAGAAGCCGCTAGCGTAATCGGGCAGCGGTACGCAATGCCGCCGGATTTTTTGTGGCAGAGACTTAAGCAAACACTGCACTTTCTCTTTGACCATGCCTGGCACCAGCCATTCGCAGCGTGCAGCATCCACCTGATTGAGGAAGTACAGCGGCACGGTTACCGTCAAACCGTCTTTGGGTGAACCGGGCTCGAAGTGATAGTCGACAGCAAGGCGCACCCCCTGCCATTCAAAAAACTTAGGAAATACCTCGGTGGTGACTCCGGCAGCCTCGTGACGCATTAGTGCGTCTTTAGTGAGCAACCATGCGCTGGCCTGTTCTGCCGACAAGCCTTTAAACCAGTGCTCAAGCGTTGCGGTTTGATGAATATCGGCCGGCAATAAGCGATCGTAAAAGGCCTGGATCAAAGCGTCATCAACAAGAATGTCAGGGCGCCTGGTTTGGTGTTCTAGTTTCTCAATCTGGGCGATCAGTTTTCGGTTCTGGGCGATGAAAGGCAAATTACTTTCTAGCTCCCCAGGCACAAGCGCTTGCAAAATAAAGATTTCACGCGCCCGCTCGGGGTCCAAAGGCCCGTAATGGACGCGCCGTCCAGAATAAACTGGTAAACCATACAGAGAGCCCTTTTCGTTTGCGACCACCTGGCCTAAGCGGCGCTCCCAACGTGGATCGGTGTAAGAGCGCTTAATCAAGTGCCCAGCGACCCGCTCAACCCAGACAGGTTCGATCTTTGCAATGCAGCGTGCATAGAGCTTAGAGGTATCCACAAGCTCGGCAGCCATCACCCACTTACCAGCTTTTTTAAGTAGTTTGGATCCGGGGTGAATCCAAAAACGAATGTCGCGCGCCCCTTGATAGTGCCCGGACTCTTCGGACTTCAAACCCAAATTTCCTAAGAGACCCGACATCAAGGCAAGATGAAGCTGCTCGTGTGTTGCCTCGGTTTTATTTAAACGCCATCCTTGCTCACCGACAAGCGCCATGAGCTGGCTGTGGATGTCGTGCCATTCGCGCAAACGTAGCGGTGAAAGAAATTGCTGACGCAACTGCGCCACGAGTTTGCGTTGCGAGTCTTTATGCGCAACCTGCTCGTGGTACCAGCGCCAAAGTTTGATGTAGGAAACAAACTCCGACTTATCATCCGAAAATTTGGAGTGTGCGTTCTCTGCGGCTTCGCGCGCTTGCATGGGCCGATCACGGGGATCTTGCACCGACAATGCAGAAGCGATGATCAACATTTCAGTCAAGCAATGTTGGTCGCACGCAGCAAGAATCATACGACCTATCCGGGGATCAACCGGAAGCTTCGCTAAAGCCTGGCCGGTTGATGTGAGCGCCTCTGGGTGCTCTCCATCCGGATCCATGGCTCCTAGCTCTTGCAACAAGTGATAGCCGTCAGCAATCGCCCGACCGCTCGGTGGATCGACAAAAGGGAAGGCCTCGATGTTGTTGAGTTTTAAAGCCTTCATGCGCAGAATCACACTGGCCAATGAGGAGCGCAGAATTTCAGGATCCGTAAAGGCTGGACGGTCTTTGAAACTCTGCTCGTCATAGAGGCGAATGCATACTCCGGGTCCTAAACGACCGCAGCGCCCTGCTCTTTGATTTGCAGAGGCCTGGCTAATCGGCTCAACACGCAGCTGCTCGACCTTGTTACGCCACGAGTAACGTTTGATCCGTGCGAGTCCACTGTCAATCACAAAGCGAATACCGGGAACCGTCAGCGAGGTCTCTGCCACGTTCGTGGCAAGTACGACCCTGCGCGCATTGGTACTCGGGCGAAAGATTTCCTCTTGTTCGGCCTGTGACAGGCGCGCATAGAGCGGCAGTATCTGAGTGCTTGGCGGATGATGCTTGCGCAGCGTCTCGGCGGCCTCGCGAATCTCACGCTCACCAGGCATGAACACGAGAATATCACCCGCGCCCACGCGGGCACATTCGTCGACTGCATCCGCCAATGCGCTCATGAGGTCGCGTTCATCATCGCGCGCCTGCGTTCGCTCGGATGGCGTGTAGCCACCTGGGGTGCTGGCCGTCTCAGATTCGGGAGGCTCAACTGGGCGATAGCGAATATCTACCGGATACAGGCGTCCTGAAACTTCAATGACTGGGGCAGGTTTTCCGCGTGCATCACAAAAATGGTTGGCAAACCGGTTTGCATCAATCGTCGCCGAGGTAATGATCAGTTTAAGATCTCGGCGCCTGGGCAAAAGCTGCCGTAGATAGCCAAGCAGAAAATCGATATTCAGGCTGCGTTCATGGGCTTCATCAATGATGATCGTGTCATACCGACGCAGGAGTGGGTCGCGTTGCGACTCTGCAAGCAAAATCCCGTCGGTCATGAGCTTGATCGCAGTTTGCGCGCTGCTGCGATCCTGGAACCGCACCTGGTAGCCCACCCACTCCCCTAGCGGGGACTGCAGTTCGTCGGCAATGCGTCGGGCGACCGAGCTTGCCGCCAATCGCCGTGGCTGGGTGTGGCCGATCATCTTGGAGAGCCCTCGTCCGAGCTCTAGACAGATTTTGGGTAACTGGGTGGTTTTCCCCGATCCGGTCTCTCCACTGACGATAACAACCTGATTCGCGGCGATCGCGGCAGCGATCTCCTGACGACGCCCGCTGACCGGCAAATCCTCCGGATAGGTGATCTGAGGGGCAAGTCGTGGGGAAATGACAACGCTTTCTGGCCTTAGATCGGCTGAGCGCTTTGAATCGGGCATATTTTCGGATCCGCTGAACGGGACATTATAAAATTTATCTCTCAAACTCACAGACCACGAGGTTTACAACACTAGCCACCATGCCTGATTCCTTAGAACAAGAGACCGTATCCGCGCAAGAAGCCCCAGAATTCGCAGCCGCACAGTTTGTCCGGTGGTTCCGTGAGGTCGCTCCTTATGTGCACGCATTTCGTGGAAAGACCTTTGTCGTCGCCTTTGGTGGCGAACTTGTTCAGGCCAATGTCCTGAATACGCTCGTTCAGGACTTGTCCCTGCTTTCGGCCCTCGGTATCAAGCTCGTGCTCGTGCACGGGTCGCGCCCCCAAGTTAACGAACAGTTGCGTCTGAAAGGTTTCAATCAACAATTTGACCGTGGTCGTGCGCCGATGGATGCCGATGCGCTTGAGTGTGCAAAAGAGGCTGCCGGCGAGATACGTCTTGATATCGAGGCAGCCTTCAGTCAAGGGTTACCGAACACCCCGATGTCTCATGCCCAAATCCGCGTCATTTCAGGTAACTTCGTGACCGCGCGTCCCACTGGCATTATTGACGGAGTAGATTACAAACATACCGGCCAGGTTCGCAAGATCGATGTTGAGGCCTTACGCTCATCGATTGATCGCGGCTCAATCGTCTTGCTATCCCCTTTGGGGTTCTCACCAACGGGTGAAGCGTTTAACCTCGCCATGGAAGAGTTGGCCACGAGTGTCGCAACCGCCTTGCGCGCCGAGAAACTGATCTTTTTGACCGAATCACCCGGAGTTATTTCTGAGGATGGCAGCATTGACACAGAGTTAGCGCGGCTTGACGCTGATGCCTTGCTTGCCTCGGGCTCGGTAGACCCCGACACTGCGTTCTATCTGCAGTTCGCCTCGCGCGCTGTAAAGCGCGGCGTGACGCGCGCGCATTTAATACCGTTCTCAATGGACGGTGTCGTGCTGCTTGAAATCTTTACGCACGATGGTGTTGGCACCATGGTGGTGGAAGACACTCTAGACGACCTACGACCCGCAACGATCGATGACGTCGGCGCTATTTTGCAACTGATTGAGCCGCTGGAGCAAGACGGAACATTGGTCCCAAGAGGCCGTGCAGTTATTGAACGCGACGTCGAGAACTTTACGGTGCTCGAGCACGACGGCGTGATTTACGGCTGCGCAACGCTGCACGACTTCCCCAAGGATCAGATGGCGGAAATGGGTTGTCTGATCGTGCATCCTGAATGGCAAGGAACCGGCGAGGGAGAAATTCTCCTGCGACATATGGAATCACGCGCCAGAGGCCACGGAGCAAAACGTCTTTTTGTGCTCACCACACGCACTTCGCACTGGTTTATCAAACGCGGCTTCGTTCAAGGTGGGGTTGCTGACTTACCAAAAGAAAAACAAGCGCATTACAACCGCTCGCGTAACAGCCTCATTTTTATAAAACGCCTGTAGTGTTTGGGGGTTCTAAGCCTGCAAAACCTCGAACCCCCTACAATGCAGCCACTTCGTTCTAGACAGGATTGATCGCCATGGGCCGTACCGTACAGTGTTTAAAACTTAAAAAAGAAGCCGAAGGGCTGGATTACCCACCCTATCCGGGCGAGATGGGCACCCGCATCTGGCAAAGCATTTCCAAAGAAGCCTGGCAGGAATGGCTTAATGTTCAGACGCGTCTGGTTAACGAAAACAGGTTAAATCTTGCGGACACTCGGGCCCGCAAGTACCTGAAAGAACAAATGGAAAAACATCTTTTTGAAGACATCGACGTAGAAGCCCAAGGCTTCGTACCACCGTCTGCCTAAAACCACACTTGAAGAGGTATACGTCTACAAGCGACGTATACCGTCCTGTGTGGCCAATAAAGCCACATCAGCCGGACGGATTGCAAATAATCCATTCGTCACAACGCCTGGCACACTGTTCAATCGTTTTTCAAGTGTGAGGGCATCCGTGATGCTCAGTCCAGACACATCCAGAATCTGATTTCCGTTATCGGTCACAAAACCTTCACGTAGTTTAGGCGTACCACCTAGCGACAAGGCGACCCGAGCGACCGCTTGTCGTGCGATGGGCAGCACTTCAATCGGCAAAGGAAACTTACCTAAGATTTGGACAAGTTTTGATTCGTCGGCGATGCAAACAAATTTTTGTGCGACTGAGGCGACGATCTTCTCACGGGTGAGTGCCCCGCCCCCTCCTTTAATCATATGCAAAGAGGCATTAATTTCGTCCGCGCCATCCACGTAGACGGGCATTGACTCCACTTGGTTCAAGTCCAACACAGTAATCCCTAAATCGCTCAATCTCTTTGCACTACGCTCAGAGCTTGCGACAGCACCACGAAAGCGTCCACGAAAGCGCGCTAGCCCATCGATGAATAAATCAGCGGTCGAGCCCGTACCCACACCAATCACGGCTTCTGGAGTCAGCATTGGCTCAATCAGTGCAAGCGCTGCCTCAGCAGCCTGCAATTTAAGATCATGTTGGGAAAGCATACTCTTGTCCTCTAGGGTTTTTTAGTTATGTCGGTCGAGACGTCACCCACATCAGGATCCGCATCACCCTCGTAAAGATCGGCGTCACGAGTCTCTGGCGCGAACAACGCTTTGGCCTGGTCTTCTGGCATCGCCTCGACGTTTTTCAAACTACGCAACATCATACGGGTACGGGATTCGGTTTGTCCGATGCGATTGCTAGCCGTATCAAGCGACTTCTTAACATTTGCCAACGTATCGCCAAACTTGCCAAACTCTGTCTTCACAGCACGTAGAACCTGCCATACCTCAGAGGAGCGTTGCTGAATAGCGAGGGTGCGGAAACCCATCTGTAGACTATTGAGCAAGGCCGCTAAGTTGGCAGGACCTGCCACGTTCACACGCAAGTCATGCAACTTGTCTAGAAGGCCTGGCTGTCGCAACACCTCGGCATAAAGACTTTCACTCGGCAAAAACATAATTGCAAAATCGGTCGTATGTGGCGGCGATACGTATTTGCTGACAATCGTCTTGGCTTGCAGTTCGATCGCGCGACCCAATGCCGACCCGGCAGCCTTCATCGCATCGCGATCGGCGAGTTCGTGCGCATCCATTAAGCGCTCGTATTCCTCTTTGGGAAACTTAGCATCGATCGGCAACCAAACGGGCTCATCAAACTGCCCTTGTCCTGGCAAACGCACCGCGAACTCGACCTGTGCGTCGCTGCCAGGAACCGTTTTGACGTTCCGGGCGTATTGATCTGGCGTCATGCTGTCTTCGATCAGTCGCGCTAACTGGACCTCACCCCATGTTCCACGGGACTTCACGTTGGTCAGTACGCGCTTGAGGTCACCCACCCCTGCGGCAAGTGTCTGCATCTCACCTAAGCCTTTGTGTACGGCCTCTAGGCGATCAGAAACAAGCTTAAAGGATTCACCCAGACGCTGCTCAAGGGTTGCATGGAGCTTTTCATCGACCGTTCGTCGCATCTCGTCAAGCTTGGCGGAGTTATCCGTTTGCAAAGACAATAAGCGCTCTTCAACGGCGGTACGTAATTCGTTGATTCGCCGCTCGTTGGCCTGGATCAGTGCTTGCAGCTGCTCAGAGAACCCCGTGGCGAAACGGTTGAGCGATTCTGCACTTTCTGTGCGCCCAGCTGCTGCGTCGCGTGCCATCGCTGCGCGAAAATCGTTATCGCTCTGAGCGAGCTCAGCGCGCAGTGCGCGCGACGACTCTGCTAACTCAGTGCGTAACTGACGATGCGCCTCAGTCTGCTCTTGTCTTAAGCTGCGCTCAAGTTTCTCTTGTGCGCTCAAAATCTGATCAAGCTTGGGTTCACTAGCGGTGCCACCAGCCTGCCCCGCCCGCAGCCA
>JBILJY010000167.1:0-5683 GCA_044376975.1 Burkholderiaceae bacterium
GGGATACACAGGCTCAGTTCGCGAGTTACATACAGTCTGAAACGACACGTTGGCAGAAAGTGATCAACGATGCGGGGATCAAACCCTAAGGAGATGACGCGCGCGCTGTAAGCCGAGCGTTTTTTAGTCCACGCCTCACAGCACGCGCCGCGGCTCCAGCATGATTCGGACCGCGAGCGCGGCTAGCACTCCACCCATTACGTAGCGTTGCAGTGTCATCCAGGTTGGGTTGAGCGCAAACCAGGAGGCAATGCTCGCGGCTGATAGCACCAACATCAAGTTCACTGTGAAGCTCACCGTGGCTTGAATGACGCCAAGCGTCATGCTCTGCCAAAACACCGAGCCGTACGCCGGGTTGATGAACTGCGGAAACAAAGCGATACAAAACATCGCGACTTTAGGGTTCAGTGCATTGATTACAAACCCCATCACAAACAGTTTGCGACGTGAATCGACGGGCAGTTCGCGCATCGCAAAAGGGGATTGCGCGCCAGGCTTGAGTGAGCCCCAGGCGAGCCACAATAGATAGATGACACCGGCCCAGCGCAACGCTTCGTAGGCGGCGGGTATGGCGAGAAATATGGCGGAAAGCCCAAACGCTGCACCCAGCATATGCACGCTAAAACCGAGCAACACACCAAACAACGAAACGATGCCTGCAGCGCGCCCCTGACAAACAGAACGCGACAGCAGATAAAGCATGTTTGGCCCGGGCGTGATCACCAGCAAAAAACAGGCGCCGGTAAAAATCAAAAGTTCGTTAAGAGGAATCATCGCGCGTGGCGTGTTGGGTAAATGTTGAGCAGCTTATTGATCTAACTTGGTGACTGAATTTATCGGCCCACCTCAGCGACCAACAAAAACTGCCGCACGTTTCTCTAAGAAGGCGCGCTGTGCTTCTTTCGCGTCTTCTGTCTTGGCAATAGCGGCCGTCATGTCCTGCTCGTAGCGATAACCATCGCGCAGGCTCATGTCTTCGATTGCGTTGAGGGTTTGCTTGGCCAGACCGATGGAGAGCGGGCTCTTTGAGGCGATCGTATTAGCCAGTTCCATCGCCGCAGGCATCAGGCCTTCGGGTGTGGTCACTTGGTTCACGACACCTAAGCGATAGAGTTCATCGGCTGGTACGCGATAGCCGGTGAACATCATCTTGCGCAGTGTCGTGTGGGGAAACAAACGCGCGGCGTGACTGCCACCACCCAGCAGGCCAACATCGATCTCTGGCAGCGCTAAGCTGCCTTTTTCAGAGGTGATGATGAGATCGGCAGAGGCGGCAATGGCGAGACCTGCGCCCAGTGCGGGACCGTTAATGGCCACGATGACAGGCTTGGTACATTCGCGAATCGCATGAAAGCATTCGCGGGTGCGACGTGAGTGCGCGGGCAAGTCACCTGGCCCTTTGATAATGGAGGAGCGGCCTTTGAGATCCGCACCTGCACAGAAAACCTTGCCTTCGCCCGTGAGCACCACCGCGCGCACCTCAGGGGTTTCGGAGATGAAGTCCATGGCGGCTGTTATTTCGTCACCGAGCACGCGGGACAGCGCATTAACGGGTGCGTTATTCATGGTCAGCACCGCGACGTGTCCGATGACCTCATAGTTGAGCTGTGTAAAGTCTGGCATGGCGTGTTTCCCCGTTGTTTTCGTTTTGTATTGGTTCTGTGGCGCTGTAAGTCGCCAATCGCAGATAGAATACAGAAAAAACCGGAATCTGACTGAGGCAGTGCACTGCACCGGTGTTTGGATCCGACCAACAATATCGACGGGAGACAGCAATGAAACAAGTCATCAAAACGACTGCGCGCAAAGCAATGACGACGGCTCTGGGGCTGGCAGGGTTGGTTCTGCTGGCGGGCGCCACTTCCTTTGCCCAAGCGCAAGGGGCTGCGGGCGACTATCCGAATCGTCCGATCCGTATGATTGTGCCGTTCCCTCCGGGCGGCGCGGCTGACACCACTGCGCGCATGATTAGTGAACCCATGGCCAAGCAGCTTGGGCAGCCAATCGTGGTCGAGAACAAGCCAGGTGGGGGCGCCACGATTGGTGCTGCGTTTGTGGCGACAGCGCCCTCTGACGGCTATACGATTCTGTACACCACGCCTGGTCCGCAAATTACGAATCCGTTTTTGATGAGCAAGCTGAACTACAACCCTGCTGACTTGCTGCCCGTGTCGTCGGTGGCGTCGTTTGCCAACGTGTTGGTGGTACCAGTGAACTCGCCAGCTAAAAACGTTAAAGAGCTGATTGAGTACGCAAAAAAGAATCCCGGTAAAGTGAACTTCGGTAGCTCGGGTATTGGTGCGAGCAGTCATTTGGCCGGGCAGTTGTTTAAAAGCATGGCCGGTGTCGACATTACCCACGTTCCTTACAAAGGCTCCGGCCCGCTCGTGAGTGATTTGATTGCCGGTAACGTGCAGATGGCGATTGATAGCTTGTCGGTCTATTTACCGCAGATCCGCGCGGGTAAGTTGCGTGCGCTCGGTGTCGCGAGTCTCCAGCGCTCACCCATCGCCTCAGATATCCCGACGATCGCTGAACAGTTGCCAGGTTTTGAGGCAAGTGCGCTGAACTACATCACGGTTCCGAAAGGCACATCGCCTGCGATCATTAGCAAGCTGAATCAGGCGGTGGTCGCCGTGGTGAACGACCCAGCCATGAACAAGCGCATGATCGACGCTGGTATGGATCCTAAGACCAGCTCGCCCGCAGACCTCGCAAAGCAGATCGCCACCGAACAAGCGAAGTGGAAGAAGGTGATTTCTGAGTCAGGCGCCAAGGCGGATTAACGAAAAATCGCTAAACCGCTAAATACCTACAAAAACTAGGCATAAACAGACATAAACCGGGGCGTAATGCCCCGTTTTTGTGTTTGGCTATTTTCTTGTAAGATGTCCTACATCATAAGAATATTCTCGGACTCCGGAAAAGAATGAGCCGGAGTCCGAGTTCTTTTTTGCTTTGGAGACGGAAATGCCTAAGTTACCCCTTAGCCGATTCACGGTACTGGACCTGACGCGCGTGCGGTCTGGGCCGGCGGCGGTGCGTCAGTTTGCCGATTGGGGCGCCAATGTGATCAAGATTGAAGAGCCAGGTGACGTGCCGGACGACAAACCCGGTGGTTCTTCGCAGTTCGCCGACTATCAGAACACCCATCGCAACAAGCGCAGCGTGACCTTGAACCTCAAGCACCCCGAGGGCAAGGCCTTGTTCATGGAAATGGTTAAGCAGGCTGACGTGGTGATCGAAAACTATCGCCCCAACGTCAAGTTCAAGCTCGGGATCGACTACGAATCACTGCGCAAAGTGAACCCGCGCATCATCTTGGCAAGCGTATCGGGCTTCGGGCAGGACGGTCCTTATGTTGATCGGCCTGGTTTGGATCAAATCGCGCAGGGCCTGGGCGGCATCATGTCTGTGACGGGTGAGCCCGGTCGCGGTCCGATGCGTGCCGGCATCCCGGTTGCGGATCTGACATCTGGCTTGTTCTGTGCGATTGGTACGTTGGTTGCGCTGCTCGAGCGCGAAGAGTCAGGCGAAGGCCAGTGGGTACAGTCGTCCTTGTTGCAAGCGCAGGTTTGGATGATGGACTTCCAGATTATGCGTTGGCTGATGAACAAAGAGATTCCCGGCCAAACGGGCAATAACCACCCAACCACTGCTGCGACAGGCGTGTATCCAACTTCAGATGGCTTTATCAACTTGGCTGCAATGGGCACGGAAATGTTCGTGCGTTTGGTCAAGGCTTTGGGTCGCCCCGAGATTGCTGAAGATGCACGCTTCAAAGACATCAAGACGCGTGGCCAGCATCGCCCTGCGCTCAATGAGTTGATTGCAGAGTGCACGAAAGAAAAACCCTCGGCCTATTGGATTGATGTTTTCAATAAAGAAGGCGTGCCTTGCGGATACATCAAGAACGTCAAAGAGACGATGGAAGACCCGCAAGTGGTGCACCTTGGTATGGCTAAGAAACTGCAGCATCCAAAGCTCGGTGAAATTAGTGTGGTGAATCAGGCAGTGATCATGAGCCGCTCAAAGCGCGACGTGTTTACGGCTGCGCCAGACCGTGGTGAGCACAACCACGAGGTGTATGCAGAGTTTGGGATCAGTGCCGAGCGTGTCAACGCCTTGGCCAAAGCAGGCGCAATTTGAGTGTCAAAGTCTGAGTCAAAGTAAGAGTGAAAGGAGAGGCATTGTGACAAAAGCTTCAGTGACTGCAACGGTCTACACCGCACGTCGTCAGCCGCTCAGCAGCCGTGGTTCGTCTGCGAGCAAGTTTCTGGGTACGACCGCTCGAGCGCCGATCGTATCGGCTTTTGATAGTCTCGGGCGTCCAGAAAACTTGCCTGATGAAATCGCGCAGCAGCTGCGCACGCGCATCTTGAATGAAAGCTTGGCACCGGGCCAGCGCCTGCCGACCGAGCAAGAGCTCGGCGCGCAGTTTGGCGTGAGCCGCAACGTGGTGCGCGAAGCGATTGCGCGCTTGAAGCTGACTGGCTTGGTTGAAACACGACACGGCGTGGGCACCTTTGTGTGTGCCGACATCGCGATGCGTCCCTTCGAGGTGTCGCACGACGATTTGATGGACTTGGGTCAGATTATTCAGGTGCACCAATTGCGCGTGGAGATCGAGTCGGGTGCGGCCGCGTTAGCTGCGACCCATCGCACCAAAACACAGCTTGAAACCTTGCAGCTAGCCTGGAAAAAAGTCGAGCAATCGTCGGGGGACTGGCAGATCGCGGCCCATTCGGCGGTAGACTTCCACCTGGCCGTCGCGCAAGCGGCGAATAACCCGCATTTTGTGCGCATCATGGGGCACTTGAGTCACGTGATTCATCACGCGGTGCGCACGTTCAGATTCAGAAATACCGGCACGACCCGTATCGATGAAATCGGTGATGAGCATGGGCTTATCGTCGATGCGATCGCGCGGCAGGATTCGGCGGGAGCCCGTCAGGCAATGCGTACCCATTTAGATAACGGCATGGCGCGTTATCGCAAGTTACTAGGAGACCTTTAAATCATGACCACTATCAGACTGTTGCAAGGCGAAATCACCGACAACCTCATTATTGAGAAGAAAAATGGGGCCGGTTGGATTACGTTTAATGATCCTGCTCGCCACAACGCAATGTCCTACGACATGTGGGTCGCGATCCCTAAAGTCATCAAGATGTTTGAGGAAGACGACGAAGTGCGCGTCATCGTGTTGACGGGTGCGGGCGGCAAATCGTTTGTGAGTGGCGCCAACATCTCTCAGTTTGAAAAACTGCGTACTGCAGCAGATGCGGTGGCTGAATACGAGCGCGTGGGTGAAGAGGCGCAAGGTTCGATCTACAACACCTTTAAGCCAGTGATCGGACGTATCGACGGCTATTGCATCGGTGGCGGTTTGAACCTGTCGTTGTGTTGCGACGTACGTATTGCGTCGGATGCCAGCTCGTTTGCGATTCCTGCAGGCCGTTTGGGCTTGGGCTATCGCTTGACAGCGATTCGTAACCTGGTGACCACGGTCGGTGCCGCACAGGCCTTAGACATTATGCTGTCGGCTTCACGCTTTACTGCCAAAGAAGCACACGCCAAAGGCCTCGTGCAGCACGTGGTGCCGGTCGCTGAGCTCGACAAAGCGGTTGATGAGTATGTTGCAAAAGTTGTCTCGAATGCACCAATTACTTTGCGCACCGGT
>JBILJY010000131.1:0-7828 GCA_044376975.1 Burkholderiaceae bacterium
TCGTCGATGACAATTTTTGTCACGCGGGCTTGGGTAGGAGCGGCGAGTGCGAGGGTGACTGCGCCTACAAGTGATACGTGCCTAATTAACGCGTTTTGTTTTAATTTTTGCATGTTGTCTCCCTATAATTTTTTAATAGTTTGAACGTAGGTGCTCTAGAAATAACTCTTCACCATGGTTCACTTTTGTATTCCAATCTGACGCTGAATCTTCATTCGTGTGATCGGTCACATATTTCAGTGAGGCCCAAGGCAGACCATGCGCGAACGCAACTGCTGCAATGGCGTAAAGCTCCATATCGACGACATCGACCCCTTGCTCATCAAGCCAGGGGTCTTTGGCCGTCACGAAGCTGTCTCCTGTGGCGCATGTGTGTTGTCCGGATTCCGCAAAATACTCGTATGGACGTTCGCAAAAGGGTACGCGTCCACGCGGCGAGAGAGGCTCTGCAATCATGTCGCGTTGTATGACGCGATTGATCTCAAGTAGTCCAGACAGATGAGGCTTGACCGATCCTACGGTTCCAAAGTTAATAATACGTTCTGGTTTGTATTGTTCAATCGCTTTGAGCGTCACCATTGTTGCATTGATTTTTCCAACGCCCGAGTACACCAACTGTGTGCCTGTCGGTAATCGTGCCTGATCGAGTTCGTTAGGCAGTGCAGTAATAATTAACGTGTTCTTTGGCATGTAGCGAGGACTATCAAGTTGCGTGTGGAGTAACCGCTCAGGCTTGTTTCGGCCAGAGAATCATTTGTGTGCAGCGAAACAAGGCAATTTTTTTTCCGGTCGCGGCATCGCTAACGATAGCATCCCAAACCTGAGTGTTGCCTCCTAGGTGTTGAGCAGTTGCGGTGCACAAAATAATTTCGCCCTCGCCGCGCACGGTACCTAAGTGGTTGCTCTTGAGTTCTATCGTTGTAAAGGAGAGTGCACCAGGCGGAAGGTGTGCAACCGTCGCGTAACCACAAGTCGTATCTGCCAAGGCAATCACGCTTGCTGCATGCAAGTAGTCGTTCGGTGCGAAGTGCACCTTACGTAAGACCATTCGACTTTTAAGCGTCTTCTCAGATAGCTCAAGGATTTCGACGCCCATTAGGCCGGGTAGGTTCTCTCCACTGCGCTTATTCAACTCTTGGACGGTCATTTCGGGGCGAAGCTTAGTCATGCAGCGTATTCCTTTGGGGTGCGATGAGGGGTTTTGCCGTAAGATTATGCCGGAAGTCTGCACTATACGATGGCGCTCAGTCGCGCCTCGCCCACATCAAATTTATAAAAAAATCATGACAATGTCCTCAAAGCAAACTACTTCGGCCTACACGCACCTCGCTGAAGCCGATTCTGGCCTTGTGCAAGGTCTTTCAACAACGCGTCTCGACATGATTGCAGGTGTCATGCAAGAGCAAGTTGAGGCTGATTGCTTTCCGGGTGCAGTCACAATGGTGGCGCGTCATGGCGAAATTGTGCATTATGCGGCGCACGGCTTTCAAGATGCGGCGAAATCCAAGCGTATGTCCAAAGACAGCATCTTTAGGCTTGCCTCGATGACCAAGCCGTTGGTAACCGCTGCGGCGATGATTCTGGTTGAGCGTGGTCGGATGAATATGTTCGATCCCATCGTGAAGTGGCTACCTGAGCTAAAAGATCTTAAGGTCGAGACGACACAGGGCGACGTCCCACTCGAGCGTCCTATCTGGGTGCAGGATTTGATGCGACATACGGCGGGCTTCGTCTACGGCGGTCGGGCAGCTTCACCGCGCATCGCAAAGCTTTACACAGACCTAAATATTGAGTCACGCGAACACGACATCACGGCTCAGGACATGCTGCGTAATTTGGGGAAAATCCCTCTCGCACATCAACCTGGAAGCTTTTGGGAGTACTCGATTTCAATTGATGTGCTTGGGCTGCTCTTAGAACGGCTAGAGAATAAATCCCTCGATTTGATCGTTAAGGAGTTGCTCACGGATCCGCTTGAGATGCCAGATACGACGTGGTGGGTTGCGTCTGATCAGTTTGGTCGTGTCGCAGAAGCACTTGATAGTGATCCGCTTAAGGCAGAAATGCTTAAAGGCTATCGCCAAACGCAGAACCCTGTGGGACGTACCTATTTGCGTGGCGGTGGTGGCATGCTTGGCACGGGCCAGGACTACATGCGCTTCTTGCAAATGATGTTGAACGGGGGCGTGTTCGAAGGGCGTCGCTATTTGTCACGCAAAACGGTTGAGTACATGTTGTCGAACCATTCTGCTGGCATGGGTGGCAGCACCATCGCCAACACGGGCCCTGGCTATGGGTTCGGTTTGGGATTTGCGGTGCGGCTAGAGCAGGGTATGGGGTGGGTGCCTGGCTCCGTTGGTGATGCGATGTGGGCGGGTATTTGGGGGACGAGTTTTTGGCTTGATCCCCGAGAGAATCTTGCAGCCCTGATCATGACGCAAGGCCCTACTAGCAAGACGCACAGTCGGATGCTGTTTAAAACCTTGGTGTATGGCGCGCTAATGAAATGAGCTCAATGATTGATCCGTCGTCAGGCTTGCCGATTGCACCTGAGGTATTTAGTGCGTTTGCTGCCGCCGTCTACCGTATCGCAGGTGTTCCAGAGGTCGATGCAGCGCTCGCGGCGGATACGTTGGTCCAGGCCGACTTGTGGGGTCATCAGTCGCACGGCATGCTCCGTCTTGGCTGGTACTACGCACGCTTGCGCTCCGGTGCCATGAAGCCGGTTACGCACACCACGCTTGCGGTCGATGCGGGTGCAATCGCCGTGATGGATGGACATGATGGTGTGGGGCAAGTGATCACGCGTCGGGCGGTTGAGGAGGCGGTGACCCGCGCAAGAAATCATGGCGTGGGCGTTGTATCGATTCGGAACTCCAATCACTTTGGTACCTGTATGTATTACACACGCATCGCGGCAGAGCAAAACTGCATCATGATGTTGATGAGTAATGCGGGACCGAATATGGCTCCGTGGGGTGGTTTGAAGAAGAAAATCGGCACGAATCCTTGGTCGATTGCCGTGCCGGGTGGTGACTATGGGCCAGTGGTCATGGACATGGCGAACTCCGGGGTTGCGCGCGGGAAGATTTATTTAGCAAACAAGCGTCGCGAGCCGATACCTGATTATTGGGCTGTCGATGCACAGGGGCGTCCGACCACCGATCCAAAAGCGGCACTCGAGGGATTCATTTTGCCGATGGCGGGGCATAAAGGCTACGTAATGGGCGTCATGGTTGACCTGTTATCTGGCGTGTTGTCGGGTAGCCAGTTCCTCGACACGGTGCATGGGCCCTACGACCCAGTCAATCGCAGCGGTGCAGGCCATTTTATGGTTGCACTCAATGTTGCTGCGTTCATGCCAATGAAAGAGTTTCATCAACGAATCGACGCCTATATTCATTCGCTAAAGGACGTGCCCCTCGCGGCTGGGCACAAGCAGGTTTATTATCCCGGCGAGATGGAGCGGTTGGCTGACCTCGAGAATCGCGGCAAGGGTCTTCTCTTGCCTCAGGACACACTTGAAGACTTGCAGCGCGTTGGGCGCGAAGCAGGCGTAGCTTTCTAATTTGGAGATCAACATGAAATTCAGCATCCAGCACGCGAAGGACAAGCCTTTTGCACATGACGGGCTACGTGAATATTTTGATTACCGTGATTTAGGCATTTTTGATGCAACGGATGGCAAAGCGGTCATGCATGTCATTCGCGCAAGCAAGGGTAGCAATGCAACCGGAGAATGGCATCGTCACGAGTTGAATTTCCAGTTTGTTTATGTATTGAAGGGTTGGGCGATTTTTGAATATGAGGGGCACGGTCAACACAAGCTCGTGGAAGGGACGTGCGTGCATCAACCGCCACATATCCGCCACCGCGAAATCGAACACTCGGATGACTTTGAAGTGCTTGAGATCGTGCTGCCAGGCGAGTTCAAAACTATCACAATGTGATGACCGCTGGCGTACTTGATGCAGACAAAAGCGCCCGCGTCAATCGGATGCGTAGGCGCCTTGCCGCTGGTGCGGCTTGGACCGTATGCGGTATGGGAGTGAGCGCAGCTGCACTCGGACAGACTCTGGCGGCGAAGCATGAAGTGACCAACGCCGATCCAGACGTGCTGGCGTTGATCGATCCCAAAACAAAGCGGCGTATTAAATTACGTACTCGACTTCCCGACGGCTCTGGCAAAGCGGGGCTAATTGTTTATTCGCCTGGGCTTGGTAGTGGTGTCTCTAATGGTGCGGCTTGGTGCGAAGCCTGGCGGCAAGCTGGGTTCGTTGTGGTCACAATCGCACACCCTGTGACTGATGATTCCCTTTGGACGATCTCGCCCGGCAAGTCCTTTAAGACAAACGTGAATGAGGCAATCGCTGGGCCGCAGTACGGTTTACGTGTTGCAGATTGCCGCTTTGCGATTGACTATTGCTTGGCAAAGTCAGAGTTTGCTTCACGTATTGATGCGGCGCGCATAGGTTTGGCTGGGCATTCGTTTGGTGCCTTAACGGCGCAGTCGATTGCTGGTCAAGCGGGTGGGGGTCAAGCGCTGCGCGATACACGGGTGCGAGCCGTGATCGCCTTGTCGCCTACTGCGATCTCTGCAGAGCGTGCGCAGTCACTCAAGAGCGTAGACATCCCTTTCTTCTGCGTCACAGGCACGCATGACCAGTATGTGACCTTTAAGAAGGGTGGAGAGTCCGTTCGCCTGGGCGTGAGTCTTGCGCAACGTGAGCTGGTGTACGAGCATCTTCCTGCAGGCGAAAAAATTCAGCTCAAACTGAACTTGGCTGATCATATGAGTTTTGCGGGTGAAGCCGTTGATGCTAAGAGCTTTAGTCGTGATATCTCAGTCACAAGCGAGACGAGTACTCAGATTTGGGAGCGCGTGAGCACGACGACAAGCTTGTTCTGGCGGTTTTATCTTGATGGGCCCAAGCGATCGGGCATTCATACGCGCAAAGAGCTCGAGCAGCAGATGCTCCAGCTGATTAGTCCGTCTGATGAGTTGAAGTTTGGTTGAACGTGTTGGCAAGGGTACATATCTTTGCTATATAAACGGTATTCACTTTAAAGAGAGATTGTTCATGAAGATTATTGTCCTGCCAGGTGATGGCATTGGCGCAGAGACTGTCTCTGTTGCTGTCGAGGCGCTCGAACTTGTTTCTAAGAAATTCAAACTCAACTTGAATTTACATCATGACATCGCAGGCCATGAGAGCTTGACTAAGCATGGGACTACGATTCATGCGGGCTTACTTGATGCGGTCAAGAATGCAGATGGCTTGATACTCGGGCCGATGTCTACCTATGACTTTAAAGATGAATCTAAGGGAGAGATTAATCCCTCAAAGTTTTTTCGTAAAAGTTTAGATCTCTTCGCCAATATTCGTCCAGCAAAGACCTTCCCCGGTAGCGGCGCAGTGCACAAACCATTAGACCTTGTGGTCGTGCGTGAAAACACCGAAGGCTTCTATGCTGATCGCAACATAGAGTCTGGTGGCAGTGAAATGCTCATTACTTCTGATGTTGTGGTTTCACTCAGGCGTATTACGCGTCAGTGCTGCGAGCGGATTGCTCGTGCAGCGTTTGAGCTGGCCATGACGCGACGCAAGCACGTGACCGTCGTGCACAAAGCAAACGTACTGCGTTTAGGGGATGGGATGTTCATCGACTCTTGCCGGTTAATTGGTAAGGAGTTTCCCGAAGTCCAAATCGAAGAAATCATTGTGGACGCAATGATGGCGCATGTGGTGCGTACGCCTGAGCGTTATGACGTGATCGTCACTACAAATATGTTCGGCGATATTCTGTCAGATCTAACAGCTGAGCTTTCAGGTAGTTTGGGTATGGCAGCCTCCATCAATGCCGGCGTGAACTATGCGATGGCACAGGCTGCGCATGGCTCTGCACCGGATATCGCAGGTAAAAATATTGCCAATCCTTTTTCTCAGGTTTGGTCTGCAGCGATGCTCTTGAACTGGTTTGGTCAGCGAAATGGGCGCCCGGCGTTCACACAGGCTGCACAAGTGCTAGAGACTGCGGTTGTAGGCGCTGTCGCAGCTGGCGAGTCAACGAAAGACGTCGGCGGTAAGCTGGGAACAAAAGAGACTGGTCAAGCCCTAATGGTACGTCTAGCGAAAATGTAATTCGCTTGGTGTTGTGAAAAAGGCTGATCCCCACAGGTGATCAGCCTTTTCCTTTTAAGGGCTGTACTTGTCGCGTTATTGCATGACGATATTCGCGGCCTTAGCGATCGCTTGGTTCTCTTCGAAATCCTTCTTTACGTAGGCGGCGAAGGCTGAGCGATCCAGCGTGATGATGTCCACACCAAGGCTATTGAAACGCTCTTTCACGCTTTGTTGTTGCATTGTTTTCTGAAGCGCTGCGGAGAGTTTTTCTACGACCGCAGCTGGCATGCCAGCCGGTCCGAAAATTCCTGTGTAAGTCACCATATCGAAGTCTTTGATACCTAACTCCTCAAAGGTAGGTACGTTGGGTAAGAGAGGCGAGCGGGTTTTACCCGTCTGAGCCAAGGGAATGATCGCGCCGCTCTTGATATGGGAGATTGAGGCGGTCAGTTGATCCATCATGGTCTCGATTTGTCCGCCAACCAGATCGATCAAGGCCGGGCCGCTGCCTTTGTAAGGAATATGGTTGAGTTTGACGTTCATACGCAAGGCCAGCATTTCAAGTGCGAGATGTTGGCTTGAGCCATTTCCTGCCGACCCGACTGAAATTTGCTCCTTGCCTGCTTTGGCCTTGGCGGCAAAGTCGGCAAAGGTTTTTATGTTCCCTTTGGCGGTCGCACTAAGAATGATTGGTACGGCGTGGATTGGTCCGATGACGGTCAGGTCTTTGACGGGGTTGTAGGGCGGGGCGGCAACGAGTGCAGGTGCAACCGAAACGGAGCCGCTAGAGCCGAGTAGCAACGTATAGCCGTCCGGGGTCGACTTCACCACGCCTGTGGAGCCAATAAAGCCACCGGCGCCTGGCTTGTTCTCAACAATCACTTGTTGACCCAGAATTTCGGACAGGGAGGGAGCGACGGCACGCGCGGTGATGTCAACGTTTCCACCAGGCGCCCAGGGCACGACGAGTTTGATGGGCTGCTTTGGAAAGTCTTGTGCTTGCACCGCCGGTGCCAAGGCCGCACCTATCGAGGCGACGACGAGCGTCAAAATAGGCAAATTTTTTGTTAGTTTCATTCCTAGCTCCGATCTGTTGGATTTCATTGTATGCACTCATCTTGAGGATGGCTTAGACTATTGGTTTTGCTGTGCCGTGGCAAGAGCTTTATCTCCCTAGTGTGTGCTATGTTACAGCGCAATTATTGTGATGAATACCTTGCCCGAACGAGGGGCATTTCGCCCGAACCAAGGACTGATTGTGAACACGAACGTTAATGCTTTTAATCCCTCAGCAGATGGGGTTTATTTGATTACTGTCACACCGTTTAAAGACGGAGGTGAACTGGATCTCGCGAGTACAGATCGCATGGTGGATTTTTGCCTTGACCGGGGTGTGACGGGGCTGACCATTCTTGGCATTATGGGCGAGGCGACCAAACTAACCGCTGAGGAGTCTCGTGTTTTTGTCAAACAAGTGCTTGCTCGCGTCCAGGGTAAGGTGCCTGTTGTCGTGGGTGCCTCTGCAGCAGGCTTTGCCCCCATGGGCGAGCTAACGAAAAGTGTGATGGATATGGGGGCGTCGGGTGTGATGGTCGCTCCGGCAGCTGGGTTGCGCACAGATGATCAGATAAGCAGCTATTTTGATATGGTCAACGAGACCTTGGGGTCCGATGTCCCTTGGTGTTTGCAGGACCACCCCACAT
>JBILJY010000132.1:0-7752 GCA_044376975.1 Burkholderiaceae bacterium
CAAAAAAGTTTGGTCTGCGTGGAATTATTTATCGACAGGGGTAGGCGGTCAAAACCAGCCCGTTGCGGTCAGTTACTTGCTTAACCAGCTTCAAGACCTTCCGTTCGCGTCGCCGGTTGTTGTGACGCTCAATCCTCACATTGAGCCGCGCCCTGAGACGGTATTACAAGAGTTCGTTTACGAGCATCCGATTCTTGATCGTGCTGCAGCAAAAGCACAAGGTCACTTACCATCGATTCAGGGACTCGATCGAGTTTGGTTTTGCGGCGCCTGGGCAGGTTTCGGTTTTCACGAGGATGGGTTGAAGTCAGCCCTACGTGTTGTGCGCGACTTTGGGGTGGCGATACCCTGGGAGCCGGTCTATGACTGAGGCGGTGATCGAGTTGTGTAGCGGACGTGTGATGCATGCGCGACTACAACCTTTCGTACATCGGTTTGTGTACCGCGTATTCTGTATTCGGGTGCGTATTGATCGCATGTCTGAGCTGCTTCGCCACACTAGTTGGCTGTTTGGCGTTGACAGATCCAGGCCTGTCAGCTTCAAATCGAAAGATCATGGCGCTCGAGATGGCAGTGACCTACAGGCTTGGATGGCAGGGATACTGAACCAAAGCGGCATCCACCTACAAACAGGGGCCATCTGGTTGCAGTGCTTTCCCCGAGTTTTTGGTTATGTTTTTAATCCCGTTAGCTTCTGGTTCGTCCATGATCAAGCGGGAGTCCTGCGAGTCTTGGTTGCTGAGGTCAATAACACTTTTGGTCAGCGCCACCAGTATGTTCTTGCCGCAGCTGCGCTCACCGAAATCACTGCTTCGTCAGAGCTTTCTTGTCTGAAGGTTTTTCATGTGTCTCCTTTTTGTGAGGTGCGTGGTGCGTATCGGTTTCGTGTCGAGGGGACATCGGCGTTATATCGGATTGCGATTGATTATCACGATCCCGCTGAGCAGCAGGAGGCTCTGCTGCGTACCGCAATTGTGACCAAGCAGCACACCTTTACGGTACGGCGCTTGTTGGGCTATTTGGCTTCGATGCCGATGATGACCTTTGGAGTGATGCTACGCATCCATTTGCAGGCATTCAAGCTATGGCGAAAGGGAGCAACCTATCACACGGTGCCCTCGTTGCCTGATCGTGAAGTAACCGGAAGTGGTGTTGGAAAACAGAAATGAAGCTCAATGAAAATCCAGTAGGTGTTAGTCGTGATGCCGTTCCGTTGGCTGGCCGGCTGTTGACCCGAGTGCTTGAGAAAATTTCGATCGGAAGGTTACGCCTCCTGCAGCCCGATGGCATTGTGCGAAATTTTGGACAAAGTTCAGCCCTTGTAGAACCGAACATCGTCGAAGCGAACCTGGAGATCAACGACTGGCGTGCAGCGAGTTTGATCCTTCGCAAAGGAGACGTTGGTTTCGCTGAAAGCTTAAGGCACGGCTGGATAAGCTGTACAGACTTTGTGGCACTGTTTACGATTGCGATCCAGAATCAGCAGCTTTCTCTTACTGTCGATGGGCAATGGTGGGCGTTGCTGCTCAAGCGATTGTCGCACTGGGTATTTAAGGATAACAGTCGCTCAGGTAGTCGACGCAATATCTTGAGTCACTACGACGTAGGTAACCAGTTTTATAAGTGCTGGCTTGATTCCAGTATGACCTATTCTTCTGCCTATTTTGCGGGAGACATGGGGTTGGACCTCGAGCGTGCGCAATATCAGAAGTACGACCGAATTCTTGATCAGCTCAGCGCAAAGCCTGGAGATACTATCTTGGAGGTCGGCTGTGGCTGGGCGGGTTTTGCCGAACGTGCTGCTTGCCGAGGGCTAAACGTCGTGGGTATCACTTTATCGGATGCACAGCTCGAATACGGACGTGAACGTATTTCCCGAGCAGGCTTAGGCGACCTCGTTGAGCTTCGCTTGCAAGACTATCGTGATGTCCCAGAGCAGTTCGATCATATTGTTTCCATTGAAATGTTCGAAGCGGTGGGTCTTCTTCACTGGCCAAGCTACTTCAAAATGATTGCGCGCTGCCTCAAACCCCACGGCAGAGCAGTCATTCAGGTGATTGATATTGCCGAAGATCGCTTTGAGGCCTATCGCAAGGGGACAGACTTCATACAGCAATTTATTTTCCCTGGAGGCATGTTGCCTTCGGCAGCACGCTTTGCACGTGAGAGTCAGAGTTGCGGTCTACTCATCAAGGATGTGTTTTCGTTTGGTCAGGACTATGCCGAAACGCTAAGAAGATGGCGGGTTGAGTTAGATCGTAACCTTGACGACATTTACGCTCAAGGCTTCGATTCTGTCTTTATACGCATTTGGAAAATGTATTTAGCCTACTGTGAGGTGGGTTTTCGTTACGAACGAACGGATGTCAAACAATGGGTCTTATCAAGAAGCTAGTCTTACCGGTATTGTGCGTGTTGACAATCGGGTTCAACGCAAATGCGTTTGAACTCAGCACGCTTATTCCAGATGTACGTCCGGTTGGCCAAGGGCAGTTCTCGCGCTTCGGCTTTAAGGTATACGATGCGCGACTTTGGGCACCGAGCGGTCGCTATACGTCTTATCAGCCCTTTGCGTTGTCGTTGACTTATCACCGGACGATCGCCGGCGCACGCATTGTTCAAGCATCGATAGATGAAATGAACAAACTTGGTGTGGCGGTTAGTGCACACCCTCAGTGGCGTGATCAACTGAGTCAAGTGCTCCCCGATGTGGTCCCAGGTGATACTTTAACGGGCGTGTATCAGCCCGGAGAAGGGGCGAGCTTTTATCATCAAGGAAAATTGACAGGTCGCCTCGACGATCGACTGTCTCGCGCGTTTTTCTCAATCTGGCTCGACCCTCGTACGAGTGAGCCTGCCTTGAGGCAAGCGCTGCTCGGGAATAGTCCATGAACCGCTATCGCCTCGCTGCGTACGGTGCGCTTGGTCTACCCTTGGCCATGGCTATGATGCCCATCTACATGATTTCGCCCAAGTTTTATGGGGAAACGATCGGACTAGATCTCGCTATCGTCGGGGTCATACTATTTGCGACCCGATTGTTAGATACAGCTCAGGACCCTTTCTTGGGCCGCATGGTTGATCACTTTCAGACTAAGCGCTTCGGGTGGGTATACATCGTTGCCTTGGCCTCTGTGCTTTTAGCTGTTAGTTTTATTTTGCTCTTTTCACCACCTGCGTGGTCGACGTTAGGTGTTTCGGGTTGGCTGATCGTTTGCCTCGTTGCCCTGTATGCCGCGCACAGTCTTTTAAGCATTTGTTACATCACTTGGGGCACGAGGTTAAGTGACGAACCTCTGGTGCGTTCACGCGTTGTTGCTTGGCGGGAAGGTCTTGGCCTCGTTGGTGTCGTATTGGCCTCGGTCATTCCAGTTGTACTGGTAGAAAGCGTGGGTGCGAGGTCCGGCTATCAGAGTTTTGCTTGGATATTTTCCCTTATTTTGCTGGTGTGCGTCTGCGTGACTTTGCTGTGGTCTCCTCGTCCCGAGCGACACGACTTGAAGCAAGGCTCCAACTGGAAAAAGGCGCTTGAAGACCATTCCGTGAGGCGAATCTTCTTCTTTTATCTGCTTAACGCGATTTCTGTCGCCATACCAGCAACATTGGTTTTGTTTTTTATCGATGATGTCGTTCAGAGGCCGCAGGACGCAGGTATCTTTTTAGCGGCCTATTTTGTCGCCGGTATTGTTACCTTGCCGGGCTGGGTGGCTTTAGCCGATCGAATCGGGAAGCGGTTTGCTTGGCTGATTGGCAGCGGTATTGCGGCGGCAGCACTTGCCGGTGCGAGTGCAGTGGGCGCGGGCGATGTACTGCTGTACGGACTTGTTTGTGTTGCGGCCGGAACCGCGCTTGGTGCTGATCTCGCACTGCCTGCTTCAATGCTAGCGGATGCGATTCCTTCTGCACAGCGTCAAAATACGGGCTTGTACATAGGCGTTTGGGTTCTGATTGGCAAACTTGCACTGGCCGTTGCTGCAGGACTCACGCTACCCACGCTTAGTTTTTTTGATTATCAACCTGGTGTTCCTGCTAGTGTTGCTCCGCTCATCACCTTGTATGTGTTTCTGCCAATCGTTTTTAAATTTGCGGCAGCGGCAGTCTTGATTCTATTCGTCTCGCCAGCTCGTGCGAACCCTTAAGCTCTTTTGAAGGATTTACTGATATGAAACTAAAAGCATTCATTGCGTCCATCAGTGCAGCGGTCTTGACTGCCTGTGGCAGCGTAGATGTAGAGCATTATGCACGTGAAAAGCCTGAACTCGAGTTGTCGACCTTTTTTAATGGAACCATTGATGCGTGGGGTATTTTTCAAAAGCGCAGCGGTGCAGTGGCGCGTCGTTTTCACGTGACAATCGAAGCCAGTTGGAAAAGTCCTGATGAGGGCGTGCTCGACGAGCGCTTTGTTTACTCGGATGGCGAGACTCAGCGCCGAGTATGGCATCTAAAACGTCAAGCTGATGGGACGTGGCAAGGCACGGCTGATGATGTTGTTGGCGTCGCAGTAGGCAAAGTTTCAGGAAATGCGTTGCGTTGGACATACGTCTTGCGCCTGCCGGTTGATGGTAAAGAGTATCTCGTGGATTTTGATGATTGGATGTGGCAGCTCGACGAGCATTCGATGATGAATCGGTCGGTCATGTCAAAGTTTGGTGTAGATTTAGGCGAGGTTACTTTGTTCTTTAAGAAGCGCACACCGGGTGGGCAGTGATGCGAAAATTTTTGTCACCTTTAAATACGCCAATTCATCAGTGGTCTGAAAAAAGGGTTTGGATCGTTGGTGCATCGAGCGGTATTGGTCTGGCACTTGCCAAGGCTCTGTTGGAGGCGGGGGCTTACGTGACGCTCTCGGCTAGGCGTGAGGCTGAGCTTTTAGCGTTCGCTTCAAAGTATCCGCGCGCGACCGTGGTTGCGTTTGATTGTGCTGACCGCCAGATTTGGCCCACCGCTTTAGGTTCGACCTTGGCCTCGATGGGGCATATTGACCTCGTGGTGCTGGGTGCTGCGCGCTACGATCCCATGAACAGCTGGGAGCTGAACGTCGAGCAAGTCGAAAAAAGCTTTGAATTAAATGTTGTAAGTGTCTATCGCGCGTTGGCATGTCTAGTCCCTTATTTTTTAGCGCGTCAGTCTGGCGGGGTTGCCTTCATCGCAAGCATTTCCGCATACACGGGCTTGCCTCGTGCGCTGGCTTACGGTGCAACCAAGGCGGCATTAAATAATCTAGCAGAGACGCTTTATTTTGAGCTTGCTCCTAAAGGTCTTAGCGTCTATTTGATTAATCCGGGCTTTGTCGAAACGCCAATGACAGCCAAGAATGATTTTAAAATGCCAAGTCTGATATCACCTCAACGCGCTGCGGCCCATATTGTTTCTGGATTTGAGCGCGGAAAATTTGAAATTAGTTTCCCGGCGGGTTTCGCTGGTTCTTTGCGTCTCCTGAGCCGTCTTCCCTACCGGTTTCGGTTTCCACTACTGCATAAAATGACGGGGCTATGATGCTTGAGCAAACTGGAGAGCAAACAGAGCGCTTTCAACTCATCGCACGATGGTTTGAACAGCTCGTGCCTGACTCCTTAACGAAGATTGAGTCGATCTACGCTAAGCATGCTCGATTTGTCGATCCGTTTAATGACCTGCAGGGAATTGAGTCTGTGCGACAGGTGTATGAGCACATGTTTAAGACCCTCGATGAGCCACGATTTTTGGTCACACGCATTGCCTCGACGGGACCACTCGGGTTTATGACCTGGACCTTCTCATTTTCTTGTCGTGGGCGGGCGCAGTCTATCGAAGGGTGCACGCAATTTGAGTTGGATGACGAAGGCTTGATCACCCTGCACCTTGACTACTGGGATGCTGCCAAGCAGGTGTACGAACAGATTCCGCTTTTAGGCAGTGTGTTGAAAATGCTGAGGCGAAAACTGAGCTTGCCAGCCACGGTTAAATAGTCAAAAAAAATGCCCCCGAAGGGGCAAAAAAGCCGATTGAGCGCAGCAGTCTCGCACGGCGGGGGAAATATTCTCCTAATTAGGCACGAATCGTTGGGTAACGCACGTGATCAACCAGGTCTTGGATATCTTTGCGTGGTGCTGGTGTGAGTAAGCTCACAACAATAATCAGGGCAAAGCCAAGCGGTACACCGAAGACACCTGCAGAAATCGGTAAGATCCCGTACCAGAGTTCGATTGGCGAGGTGACACCAAACACGCTACGCAGCCAAGGCTGAGTCGTCACCATGTAGTAGAAGGTGACGCCCAGACCGCCGATCATTCCGGCAACCGCGCCCCACTGGTTCGCCCGCTTCCAGAAAATCCCTAAGGTCAGGGCAGGGAAGAACGCTGCTGCAGCAAAGGAGAACGCTGCAGACACCAGGAACAGAATGTCAGCAGGTTTCTGAGCCGCAACGTACGCCGCAGCCAGTGCAACCACAAGCAGCAGGACCTTGGAGATCATGACCCGACGCGCGGTGGGCGCGTTAGGATTGATCATTTTGTAGTACAGGTCGTGTGAAAGTGCGTTGGCAATGGTCAAAAGCAGACCGTCTGCCGTGGACAGTGCCGCAGCCAAACCGCCAGCCGCAACCATGCCTGAAATCACGTAAGGCAGACCACCGATCTCAGGTGTTGCCAACACGATGATGTCGCCACCAATACGCATTTCACCAAGCTGCAAGATGCCATCTTTGTTGACATCAACAACAGAGAGCAAGGCTGGGTCCACAGTACTCCACTGCGCAATCCAGGCGGGTAGTTTGTCAAACGGCGTGCCGACGAGAACGTTAAAGACCTCGTACTTGACAAGAACTGCCAGTGCTGGTGCGGTGAAGTACAACAAGAAGATGAAGAACAGAGACCAAGTCACTGATTCACGCGCTTGCTTGACCGAGGGGGTCGTGTAATAGCGCATCAGAATGTGCGGTAAGGCAGCGGTACCGACCATCAAACAAAAAATCAGCGCTAGGAAGTTACGACGTGAGGTGTCGAAGGCTGCTTTTGCTTTGTCATCTCCATTAGGATCCCCGGCGAATTGCGTCGCATGTCGAGGCATACCCGCGAGCGGAGCTGTTCGGGCATTGTTCGCATTGCGATCGGCGGTGTACTGAGCGCGCGCTGCGGCTTCTGTTGCGGGTAGGGCAGAGACGGCGCGTGTTGCAGCGTCAATCGCAGCCTTAGAACCGTTGGAGGCTTTCAAGTCAGCCAAAGTTTTTTCCGCAGCAGCTTTGTCAGCAGCCATAGCAGCAGGCACGTTCTTGAGCTTTGCGTCGGCAGCATCGGCGCGTTGTTTAAAGATTGCCCGGACTTCGAGTTCTTTGGGATCTTTAATCAACTGTGCTTCTTTTGCCGTGACTTTCTCAAGCTGGTAGCCATAGATTGCTTGTGGAATCGGCACGCCTGTTTGCTTAACCGAGAGCCAAACCACAGGAATCAAATACGCAATGATCAGAATGATGTATTGCGCGACCTGGGTCCATGTCACGGCACGCATCCCACCCAAAAATGAGCAAACCAAAATACCAGCGAGGCCCAGGAAAATACCGATTTCGAACGGTACGCCTGACAGACGGGTTGTGATTAGGCCGACGCCGTAGATTTGGGCGACGACATAAACGAACGAACATAGAATGGCAGCGATGATACCCAGCAGGCGGGGTAAGTTGCCGTCATAGCGTGCGCCCAGAAAGTCAGGGATGGTGAACTGACCGAACTTGCGAAGATATGGAGCAAGGAACAGCGCAACTAAACAGTAGCCGCC
>JBILJY010000133.1:0-7678 GCA_044376975.1 Burkholderiaceae bacterium
TCGCGAACAAGGTGCGGCCGTGATGCTGATTACCCATGACATGGGCGTCATTGCAGAAACGGCAGATCGCGTCGTCGTCATGTACGCAGGCCGCGTCGCTGAAATCGGCAAGGTGCGCGATGTGATTCATTCTCCACGTCATCCTTACTCAGTTGGTTTGATGGGCTCGATCCCCTCGATTCATCAGCATGTTGAACGATTGGTACAAATCGATGGCAGTATGCCTAGATTGACGGCGATTCCTGCTGGCTGCGCTTTTAACCCGCGTTGTCCTAACGTCATGGATCGCTGTCGCGTAGAGCGTCCGGAATTACAGCAATTGGGGACGTCCCAAGCCGCGTGCTGGCTCCATCCTGCGCAGGAGGTCGTATGACCACTCAGCGCGCGTTGGTAGAAGTTAAAGATGCTGCACGCTGGTTTGACGTGTCGGCTCCCTGGTTAGAGCGGGTGTTGTCGCGTAAGCCTCGCACCCTGCTGCGCGCGGTCGATGGTGTGTCTTTCACAATTCGCAAAGGTGAGACGCTGGCTTTAGTCGGTGAGTCTGGCTGCGGCAAGTCCACTATTGCTCGTTTGTTGGTGGGTTTATATCCATTAACACAAGGAAGTATTTTGTTTGATGGGCAGCCCCTTTCAAACATGCAGGGACGCAATGGCTTGGCGTTGCGCAAGCGGTTGCAGATGATTTTCCAGGATCCGTACGCGAGCCTGAATCCGCGCTGGCGTGTGGGGCGAATCATTGCTGAGCCGATCCTGGCGCACACGACACTCACGCCCGAGGAGCGCGAGACGCGTGTCGACGCTTTATTGACGCAAGTCGGTTTGCATCCCTCGGACAAAAGCAGATTTCCCCATCAGTTCTCAGGTGGTCAACGTCAGCGTATTTCTATAGCACGCGCGCTTGCTGTGAACCCAGAGTTCTTGGTGTGCGATGAGCCGACCTCTGCGCTTGATGTGTCGGTTCAGGCGCAGGTTCTCAATATCATGAAGGACTTGCAGCGCAATCTCGGGCTGACCTATTTGTTCATTTCCCATAACCTTGCCGTCGTGCATCATGTCGCGGATCGGGTGGGGGTGATGTATCTTGGCCGCATTGTCGAGATCGCGGATCGAGATACCTTGTTTGCCGATCCGAAACATCCGTATACGCGTATGTTGTTGTCAGCGATTCCTGACATGACCGGACAAGGGGGTTCTCGTACTCCTGTAGCCGGTGAAGTCCCGAACCCGTTGAACCCGCCTTCAGGATGTACGTTCCACCCACGTTGCCCGTTTGCGCGTGATCTTTGTAAGACAGAATCTCCTGTCACGCAGAACTTCAAGGGTGTGGAGATTGCGTGCCATGGGGTGATCCAAGGCTGGCCAATGCAGATTAGCGGCTAACGGCTTTAGTGAATCGAGGGCGGCCTAGGCGGGTCGTCCGCCTGCTCGTTCTGCTCTGAGTCATCATCATCCTCAAGCTCCTCGAGCAGTTCTAGATCAGGATCTGGCAGGGCTTCATCCGCTAAATCAAAAGGCAGTAGCTCGGCAAGCTCCATTGCGTAGTCGAACTCGTCGCCGTTCTGGTCGAGTCTGACGAAGCGCGCGTCAGGATCGTCTGTGATTTGAACCGCCCAAAGATACTGGCAGTCATAGACTTCCGTATCCAGGTCTAACCCGCCGCGATTGCCGACAAAGCGTGCGCCTGGACCGCCCATTTGGACATGCGTGGCCTTTTCGTCGGGGGTCTCATCTACGCCAAGCGGAATTGCAAAAATCACCCACTCTGCGTCGTCGTCCATCCCTATTTCAGCCAGTACCGATTTGCCCATGTAAGCACTCAGGCCATCAGCTGTTTTACCCAGCATGGACAGTTCTTGTTCGGTAAAACGTAGTGCGTGGTCAGGGGTCGTCATTATTTGGTTCAAAATTTGTAGATCACAGCCGTCATCATAGCCTTTTGATCAGTACGAAGTGGTCCGAAGCGGGTACCTAAGCTCTACAATAGGGGATCTCTGTTCTATTCATTGTTGGACTTATGGCTCAATACGTATACACCATGCACCGCGTGGGCAAAGTGGTTCCGCCCAAGCGTCAAATCCTGCGGGATATCTCTTTGTCGTTTTTTCCGGGCGCCAAAATTGGCGTTCTTGGGCTCAATGGTTCGGGTAAGTCGACGCTGCTTAAAATCATGGCTGGTGTCGACAAAGAGATTGAGGGTGAGGCCGTACCAATGCCGGGCCTCAATATTGGCTACCTAGAGCAAGAGCCCAAACTTAATGCAGAGCATACGGTACGCCAGGCTGTCGAAGAGGGTTTGGGTGCTGTCATGGCCGCAAAAAAACGACTCGACGAGGTTTACGCGGCCTATGCCGAGCCTGAGGCAGATTTTGACAAGCTTGCGGCCGAACAGGCCGAGCTGGAAGCCGTCATTGCAGCCGCAGCTTCGAGCGGCTCAGACGACATGGAAACTCAGATGGAAATCGCGGCTGACGCTTTGCGTCTGCCACCTTGGGATGCAAACGTTGGCAAACTCTCCGGCGGAGAAAAGCGGCGTGTCGCGCTCTGCCGATTGTTGCTCTCCAAGCCAGATATGTTGTTGCTTGACGAGCCGACTAACCACCTTGATGCGGAGAGCGTTGAGTGGCTTGAGCAGTTTCTAGCCAAGTTCCCCGGTACAGTTGTCGGCGTGACGCACGATCGCTACTTCCTGGATAACGCAGCAGAGTGGATTCTTGAGTTGGATCGTGGGCATGGAATCCCCTGGAAGGGCAATTACAGTTCGTGGCTTGAACAAAAAAATGATCGCCTCAAGCAGGAAGAGTCGAGCGAATCAGCCCGACAAAAGACCATCAAGAAAGAGCTTGAATGGGTGCGTCAAAACGCGAAGGGCCGTCAAGCGAAGGCCAAGGCACGTATGACGCGTTTTGAAGAGCTGTCCTCGCACGAATATCAAAAGCGCAATGAAACGCAGGAGATTTTTATTCCAGTGGCAGAGCGCCTCGGTAATGATGCGATCGAGTTTGTGAATGTCTCAAAAGCGTTCGGCGATAAGTTGCTATTGGATAACGTGAGCTTTCGCGTACCACCGGGTGCGATCGTTGGCATCATTGGTCCAAACGGTGCGGGTAAATCGACCCTTTTTCGTATGATCGCTGGTAAAGATACACCCGATAGTGGTGAGGTCAAGATTGGTCAGACGGTCAAGATCGCCTTCGTTGATCAGTCTAGAGACTCGTTGCCTGACGCCAAAACGGTCTTTGATTCGATCGCGGATGGTGCAGACATATTGACGGTTGGGCGTTTTGAAATGCCGGCGCGTGCCTACTTGGGGCGCTTTAACTTCAAGGGTGCTGACCAAGGCAAGCAGGTTGGCCAGTTGTCGGGTGGTGAGCGTGGTCGTCTGCACCTGGCAAAAACGTTGATTACTGGCGGTAACGTTTTATTGCTGGACGAGCCATCAAACGATTTGGATGTTGAAACTTTGCGCGCGCTTGAAGACGCGTTGCTTGAGTTCGCAGGCTCGATCATGGTGATTAGCCATGATCGTTGGTTCCTTGATCGTATCGCGACACACATTCTCGCCTTCGAAGGCGATTCGCAAGTGGTCTTCTTTGATGGTAACTATCAAGAGTACGAGGCGGATAAAAAGCGACGTTTAGGCGAAGCAGGTGCAGCGCCTAAGCGTATTCGTTATAAGGCGCTGAGATAAGCTAAGCCGCTCATCCGCAGCGGCTTAGTCTGCTGCGGCCCAAGTGTCTTTAAGCGTGGTGACACGATTAAAGACAGGTGCGCTTGGCGTCGAATCGATTGGATCGACCACAAAGTAGCCTAGGCGCTCGAACTGCGTGACAACGCCAGGTACGAGTGCAGTCCCGGGCTCTAGGAAAGCCTTGACCACTTGCACAGAATGCGGATTCAGACAGCTGAGAAAATCACTGTCTCCCGCGTCTGGGAACGGTTCTGAAAACAGCCGGTCGTAAAGTCGGATTTCTGCAGACACGGCTTGTGCCGTGCTAATCCAAGTGACGTTGCCTTTGACTTTAACGGCATCAGAGCCAGATGTGCCACTCTTGGTGTCTGGATTGTATTCGGCGTGGACTTCAATGACGTTGCCTTCTGCATCCTTGACACAACCCGTGCAAGTAACGACATAACCGTATTTCAGACGTACATTGTTACCGGGGAACAGCCTAAAGTATTTTTTTGGTGGAACTTCAGCAAAGTCTTCCCGCTCTATCCACACTTCTCGTGTGAGACCGAATTCGCGCATCCCGGCTTCTGGTGCGTGCGGATTACGCGGTGCATGGCAGGGCTCAACGTGGTCTACGGGGAAGTTTGTGATCACGAGCTTTAAGGGGTCGAGGATGGCCACTGAGCGAAGCGCGATAGGGTCTTGATCTTCTCGCAGGGCTTGATCAAGCAAGCTGTAGTCGATACGCGAGTTGGACTTTGAGACGCCCGTGCGCTCACAAAACAAACGCAACGCAGAGGCCGTATAGCCCCTGCGGCGCAAGCCTGCAATGGTCGGCATACGGGGGTCATCCCAGCCATTGACGTGACCATCTTTGACAAGCTGCAGAAGCTTACGCTTGCTGGTGACGATGTAGCTCATGTTCAGACGTGCAAACTCGTACTGATGAGGCAGAGGCGTCGCGAACAGCCCAAGCTCTTGTAGTCGATTCAGTGTCCAGTCGTAAAACGGACGTTGGTCTTCAAATTCGAGTGTGCAAATACTGTGGGTGATGCCCTCTAGCGCGTCTTCGATGGGGTGTGCGAAGGCATACATTGGATAAATGCACCAATCGTTACCCGTGCGGTGGTGCGTGGCGTGACGGATCCGGTAGAGAACAGGATCGCGCAAGTTGATATTTGGGGAGGCCATGTCGATGCGCGCGCGCAGCGCCATACTGCCATCGGCGTGTTTTCCGGCGCGCATGTCCTGTAGCAGCTGCAGGGACTCCTGTGCAGGACGGTCTCTGAAGGGAGAGTTTTTCCCAGATTCAGTTAGTGTGCCGCGCATTGAGCGCATTTCTTCTGGGCTTTGCTCGTCAACATACGCATGACCAGCCAGAATTAGAGCCTCAGCACAGGCATACATCGTCGCAAAATAGCTGCTGGCAAAGTACAGGTGCTCGCTGTTGCCGGATTTCCAATCAAAACCTAGCCATTTCACGGCATCGATGATTGCATCGACGTACTCTTGTTCTTCTTTTTCTGGGTTCGTGTCGTCAAAGCGCAGATGGCACACGCCACCATAGTCACGCGCTAATCCGAAATTTAAGCAAATACTTTTTGCATGTCCGATGTGCAGATAGCCATTGGGCTCAGGCGGGAAGCGCGTACGGATACGAGCAAGGTCAACTGCCCCACTGGCCTGCACAGAGGCGGGCCCAGGACCACCGGCCCAACGCTTTCCATCAAACTTTCTGGCAGCGAGATCGGCATCGATAATATTGCGTAGAAAATTCGTTGTGACGGGGACGGAGGATTCTTGGGTCATACCGGTTTTTAGTGGGAAATTATGGCATCAAAGATACATTTTGCCACGACAGACGCGATCCGACTTGGCACAGACCTAGCGGGGGTTTAGTCCCTGGCCAGAATGGGCAGTCTAACCTCGACTTGCAGCCCGCCTGCCGGGCTCTGATCCAGAGTCAGCGTGCCTGCGTGTGCACGCACAATTGAGTCGACCAGCGCAAGTCCTAGCCCAACGTTACCTGAGCGGGTACGGGCTTCATCGAGCCGAACAAAGGGTTTGAGTGCCTCAAGCCGCAACGCGAGGGGAATGCCTTGGCCGTGATCGGACACTGTCAGTACGGCGATTAGCCCCTCTGTTCTTAGGCTGATATGCACCGGCGGAGCGCCGTGGTGCAGTGCGTTTCCAATCAGGTTGTCCAACAAGCGAGAAAGTGCCACCTGGTCAGCGTTAATGGAGACCCGCGCGGGTAGACCCTCAAGCACAATGGTTTGACCGGTTTGCTGGCAGTTGCGAACACGCTCCCGTAGCCATTGATCCAGCGAGAATATAGTGAACCGGTAGGACTCTAAGTCGGTCCCTCGTAGGTAGTGAACAAACTGGTCGACGATGTGCTGCATATCTTGCAAGTCGCTGCGCATCCCTTCTTTTAGGGTCGGCTCTTCAGACATTTCGACCCGCAGCCACATGCGTGAAAGCGGTGCTTTCAAGTCGTGCGGCAGGCCTGCTAGCAGCGTGCGTTTTGTGGATTCTGAAGCGCGCAGTGCCGCTAGCATGGCGTTAAAGCGTTCGCCCAACACCCTCAGTTCAGTGGGCCCGGTTGGATCCACGGGTGCCGGGGTGCCAGCTGCTAGCTTGTCTGTGGCTTGCATGAGGCGCGTAATAGGTCTGGTGACATGCCACGAAAACAGCACACCCACGAACATGATGACCAACAGGCCCATGAGCCAATAAGCGATAAGTGAGCTCGCCAGTGGTGGCTTGAGCTGCTCAAGGGGGATCACAAGCCAGTCGCGCAGGCGTCCGGGTACCGGTTCTGTAAATTGCGGAAGGGAGATATAAAGCTCTGGTGGCTGCCCGTACGATACGGCGATACGGCTATCACCGCTTAGACGCTCGTTAAGACTTTCCAATAAGCTGTTGATGCTCCGGTCGCTCGCGCTCGTGGCGCGTTCACCCTGGGCGCTATCGTTTGGACGCGAAGCCGAATCGTCTGGCGCACGGTTGGTTAGCCGGCGTGTGCTTGACTGAGTATTCGCCTGTCTCTCTTGGGCAGATTGAATCCGCACCGACTCCGTGCTCGCCGGTGTCGGCCGACGCAGAAGTCTTACATCATTTGGAAGTGGGCGGGTCCATAACCGCCATTGGCCTTCCGAGGCTTGGCGCACGAATTCGGCGCGATCGGCAGGAGCCGCGTGCTCCATCGAGAAATGCAGCGCTCTAATAGTTGTGGCGATGAGGTCCAACGCGACCGTTTGTGCATGATTGCGTTGATATTGCGACACGAGGTATAGCGTCGCGATTTGCCCTGCCAGAACGCTCGCAAGCAGCAACGCGATCAGGCGAGCGCGCAGCGATTGTGGTCCGAGTGAGAGGGTGTTTTTCAAGGTGAAAAGCGGTAGCCCGTGCCCCAGACCGTCTGAATCCATCGAGGCTGTTTAGGATCGTCTTCGAGCACCCGTCGCAGACGGAGGATGGCGATATCAATCGCGCGATCACTTCGCTCGCCCGCCTCATCATCGCGTGCAAGCGTCATGAGCCGCTCGCGTGACAAGGGCTTGCCCGCACTTTGCAAAAGGGCCTCCAGCAGATTTATTTCACCACCGGTGAGCTTGACGGTTTGACCATGCTTGCGCAACTGGCGCATGACTGGGTCAAAGATAAAGTCGCCAAACGTGATGGGTGCGTTGCGTTTATGTGTATGCGAGCTGACTTTACGACGCAAGACGGCTTGAATGCGGGCGAGTAACTCTCGCGGATCAAAGGGTTTTCCAACGTAGTCGTCTGCACCTGCTTCCAGTCCAATGATGCGATCGACCGACTCGTCCCGTGCCGTCAGGAGAATCACCGGAATATCTTCGCCTTGTGCCCGGAGTGTGCGCAGTGCTTCAGCGCCGTCGCCACCTGGCATCATGCGATCCAAGACGAGGAGTGCGGGGGTAAAGCGTTGAATGAGGGCGTCAAGGTTGCGTGCGTCCGGCGCAAGCAAGGTATCAAAGCCGT
>JBILJY010000009.1:0-26794 GCA_044376975.1 Burkholderiaceae bacterium
GGTCGCACGTGACACCATCAAGCGCATCGGCTACGACAATACCGACTACGGTATCGACTACAAAGGCTGCGCAGTGCTGGTTGCCTATGACAAGCAATCGCCTGACATTGCGCAGGGTGTCGATCGTTCGTCCGAAGACTATTTGAATCAGGGCGCGGGTGACCAGGGTCTGATGTTCGGTTACGCGTGTAACGAAACCCCAGATTTGATGCCTGCCCCGATCTGGTACGCGCACCGTTTGGTCCAGCGCCAGAGCGAACTGCGTAAAGATGGTCGTCTGCCTTGGCTGCGTCCAGACGCGAAATCACAAGTGACCTTCCGTTATGTCGATGGCAAGCCCGTTGAAGTCGACACCGTCGTGTTGTCGACCCAGCACGCCCCTGAGATTTCGCAGACAGCAATTCACGAGGCTGTGATCGAAGACATCATTCGCCCAAGTTTCCCAGCAGGCTTATTGACGGCAAAAACCAAGTTCCTGATCAACCCGACTGGTCGTTTTGTGATCGGCGGACCCCAGGGTGACTGCGGTTTGACCGGCCGTAAGATTATCGTTGACACGTACGGTGGCGCATGCCGTCATGGTGGCGGTGCGTTCTCGGGCAAGGATCCTTCAAAGGTTGACCGCTCGGCTGCTTATGCAGCACGTTATGTTGCCAAGAACATCGTGGCTGCTGGGTTGGCTAGTAAGTGTGAAGTGCAGGTTAGCTACGCGATTGGCGTGGCAGAGCCTATCAACATCACGGTGAACACCGATGGTACTGGCGTGGTCTCTGACGAGCAGTTGTCCAAGTTGGTCCGTGAGCATTTCGACTTGCGTCCCAAGGGCATCGTCAACATGCTCGACCTCTTGCGCCCGATCTACAGCAAGACGGCTGCCTACGGTCACTTCGGCCGCAACGAGCCTGAGTTCAGCTGGGAAGCCACTGACAAGGCCGCTGCGCTGAAGAAGGCTGTTTAATGGCAGATACGAGCACGCCCGACTCACCTTGTGTTGCGGTGTGCTCGACCTTGTTTGATGACATCTGTCGCGGCTGCGGACGCACCGTGATGGAAGTCTCAAACTGGGTGTTTATGGACGATGCTGAAAAGCAAGCCGTCTGGGTGCGCATCCGTGCGGAAGGCTACCCAAGACGGCCTGACGGAAAGTAAAAAAAGAAAAGAGCGCTTGGGGTGCAGTTCACACCAAGCGCTCTTTTTTTACTTCTTCTCTGACAGCGTGTCGCCCGCAAGGGTTTCTGTGAGCTTGGCAATCGCAGTGTGATCCTGTCCCGGTCCCAACATGGCAGCACACGAGGCCCACATTTCACGGCACATCGAGGAGAACGGTGTCGGGGTGTTGGTGTCGCGGCCGATCTCGAGAGCGATACTCAAGTCCTTGACCATTAAGTCCAGCCCGAAGCCTGCGTTGTACTGACCTGACAACACAAACTGCTTGAATTTCTTCTGGGTGGAGTTGTTCATTCCCGTTGAAGAGTTCAGTACGTCCACCATCGCTGACGGATCCAGACCAAAGCGTTTCCCAATCATCAGTGCTTCCACACCGATCAGGAAGCCGCCGGCTGACACCAGGTTATTCAACGCTTTCATGGCGTGTGCAGAGCCCACATCACCTGTGCGGGTGATCGAGGTGCCCATACAGGACAACACCGGGCGGATACGTTCAAGAATAGCTTCGCTGCCACCAAACATGATGGCGAGTTCGCCGGTCTTGGCACGTGGCACGCCGCCTGACACCGGAGCGTCAACCATATGCGCACCAGCCACCGCGACTTGCTCGGCCAAAGTGCGAGTAATAGTGGGGACGCCCGAGCTCATTTCGACTACGACAGCGTCTTTGCGCAATCCGGCAAGCACGCCTTCAGGACCTTCTAAAACGGCCTGCACGATCGCGCTAGTAGGAAGAATCGTAATGATGATGTCCGAGGCGGCAGCGAGCGCGCGATTAGAAGCCGCAACCGTACCCCCGATTTCTTTGGCAAAGGCTTTGGCGCGGTCAGCTGAAGCGTCGATGATTTGCAGAGGATAGCCAGCTTTGTGCAACAGGGCGGCCATGGGCCAGCCCATACTGCCTACGCCGACAAAACCGATGGTGGGTTTGGCGCTCATTTCTTGACAGCCTTCTTAGTAGCTGGCTTCTTGGCAGCTGCTTTCTTTACGGTCACTTTTTTAGCAGACGGCTTTTTGGCAGCAGATTTCTTTGCAGCTTTTGCAGCAGCCTTGGTGTAGGCGCCTTCTTCTTCCAGTACTTGGTTAGCGGCTTTGAAAGCGTCCAAACCTGCGGGGATGCCACAGTAAACCGTTGCGTGCAGCAATACTTCTTTGATTTCTTCGACGGTCACGCCGTTAGCGAGCGCGCCTTTGACGTGCAGTTTGATTTCGGCCGAGCGGTTCAACGCGGTGAGCATCGCGAGGTTAAGCATGCTGCGTGTCTTGCGGCTCAGACCGTCACGGGTCCAGGCGTAGCCCCAGCACCATTCGGTGGTGATGTGCTGAAACGCCATCGTGAAGTCGTTTGCTTTGGCGATTGAGCCGTCGACATAGTCTGGGCCGAGAACGGCGCGGCGAACGGCCAGGCCATCTTTAAAAAGTTTTGCGGTTTCGGATTTTGCAGACATGTGGTGCTCCAGGAGGGTGTTGGTGAGATTGAAAATGCTTGATTAAGTGTAAGCGCGTAATCGTATGGCCTCGATTGTCTGCGCTTGGCCGAACCGGTGTCAAGCGCGTTGTCTGCTAATCTTCTTGACACTACCTATGCGCCGAATCCAAAATCAAACTGCAATGCGAGCACGAGCGTAACGACAAGAGACAAAACGGAGACGTCATGACACTGCCCCAATACGAGATTTTTGCTCTGCGCTACGGCACCATGGCCAAGCGCTCACGGCGTGAAAATTTCATTACGCAGGATCCGCATGACGAACCCATGCCGATGGATTATTTTGTGTGGGTGGTACGCAACGCAGAGCGCACAATCTTGGTGGACACGGGCTTCAGCGCACGCCAGGCAAAGGAAAGAGGTCGCACGCTCCTGCGTTGTCCGATCGAATCCCTCTCGCTTTTAGGTATTGCGCCGGGAGATATTCAGGATGTGGTGCTGACCCATTTGCATTACGACCATGCGGGCAATATTGATCTGTTGCCCAATGCGAGGTTTCACGTCCAGGACGGGGAGGTGGACTATGCCTGTGGCCGCCATATGTGTCACGGCTTGTTCCGCCACGCGTACGACGTGGAGGATGTGGTTTCCCTGGTCCGACGTTTGTATGCCAATCGTGTGGTGTTTCATGATGGTCGCGAAGAGCTTGCGCCAGGCATCGAACTGATCAAAATAGGTGGCCACACCAAAGGCCTGCAGTCCTTGCGTGTGCATACGGCACGCGGCTGGGTGGTGCTGGCCTCCGATGCGAGCCATTACTACGACAATATGGAAAAGCCTTCGCCTTTCCCGATTGTGTTTCATATTGGTGAGATGCTGGCGGGTTACGACACCTTGCGTGCGGCCGCTGCGTCGCCCCAGCACATCATTCCGGGTCACGATCCGCAGGTGCGTGAGCGCTATCCTTTCCATGGCAATCCGGCTGACGATATCGTGGCCTTGCATCTGCCTCCCAAGGCTTAATCGCTTAAACGTCTCGGGGTCTTTGGTAGGTGTGACCATTCAAGAGGTGGGTAAACCCTGCAAAAGGCCCTTAAACGGGCTACAATTGCGTTGCTTTTGAGGAGCGTTGCGACGGAACGGTGTTTGTTGTCCCGATATTCCGCCAGGCTCAAAAGCTTCCACGTTACCGTCGGCATACCCCGACCTTAACGGCGCTCACCCAATCCTGTCTTTGCAGCGTTTGTGGTGGTGTCGTATCAATACAGCCCCTTTGACGTTGCAAGCAGGCCTACCGGAGCCTACTTAGCCATGAACGTCGTTAAAGAAAAATTTGCTGATTACATCGTCGCCGACATCGGTCTTGCCGATTTTGGTCGTCGCGAAATCCAGATCGCTGAAACTGAAATGCCCGGCCTGATGGCCACCCGCGAAGAGTTCGCGAAGATCAAGCCGCTCAAAGGTGCCCGCATCACTGGCAGCCTGCACATGACCATTCAAACGGCTGTGCTGATCGAAACCCTGCAAGCGCTTGGCGCTGAAGTGCGCTGGGCGTCGTGCAACATCTTCTCGACCCAAGACCACGCTGCTGCTGCGATCGCTGCAACAGGCACACCCGTTTTTGCCAAAAAAGGCGAGAGCTTGGTTGAGTATTGGGAATACACCCACAAGATTTTTGAATGGCCAGGCGACAAGCAAGCCAACATGATCTTGGATGATGGTGGCGATGCCACATTGTTGCTGCATCTGGGCACCAAAGCGGAATCTGATCTTTCCGTCTTGAACAACCCTGGCTCTGAAGAAGAAGTCGTTTTGTTTGCGGCCATCAAGGCACAAATCAAGAAAGATCCAAAGTGGTACTCCACGCGTTTGGCTCAAATCAAGGGCGTTACCGAAGAGACAACGACAGGCGTGCTGCGTTTGTATCAAATGTCCAAAAAAGGCGAGCTGGCCTTTGCTGCGATTAACGTCAACGACTCAGTGACCAAGTCGAAGTTCGACAACTTGTACGGCTGCCGTGAGTCCTTGGTTGATGCAATTAAGCGTGCAACCGATGTGATGATTGCAGGCAAGATTGCGGTTGTGGCTGGTTACGGCGACGTGGGCAAGGGTTCGGCTCAGGCGCTGGCGGCTTTGCGTGCACAAGTTTGGGTCACCGAAATCGATCCAATCTGCGCGCTGCAAGCTGCGATGGAAGGCTTCAAAGTCGTCACCATGGAAGAAGCAGCTGACAAGGCTGATATTTTCGTGACTGCAACGGGTAACTACAACGTGATCACACGTGCACACATGGACCGTATGAAAGATCAGGCCATCGTTTGCAACATCGGTCACTTCGATAACGAAATTGATGTTGTCGGTATTGAGAATCTTCAGTGGGAAGAGATCAAGCCACAGGTCGATCACGTGATTTTCCCTGACGGCAAGCGCATCATCTTGTTGGCAAAGGGCCGTTTGGTGAACTTGGGCTGCGGTACGGGTCACCCATCGTTCGTGATGTCGTCCTCGTTTACCAACCAGACGATTGCACAGATCGAATTGTTCAGCCGCAACGACCAGTACAAGTCGGGACAGGTTTATGTGTTGCCTAAGCACCTCGATGAGAAAGTTGCACGTTTGCACCTCAAAAAGATTGGTGCCAACTTGACCACACTGACCCCGCAGCAAGCGGCCTATATCAGTGTCAAGACGGAAGGCCCATTCAAGGGTGATGCATACCGCTATTGATGTTTAGTAGTAAACGGATGCGTGCTGGACTGTCTTGTACGCATCCGCGAGCAGTGCTCAACGGAGATAGAAATGATGACATTATTGTTAGTCTGGATATTGAACGCTGTTGCACTGCTTGTCGTGGCCTACGTATTGCCAGGCATCGTCGTCGCGAGTTTTGGTTCGGCCATGTTGGCGGCGCTAGTGTTGGGCTTGATCAACATGTTGGTCAAGCCAGTTTTGATTCTATTGACGCTGCCAATCACCGTCGTCACCCTTGGCTTGTTTTTGCTGGTCTTAAACGCACTTATGTTTTGGATGGCAGGCTCTATGCTGAAAGGGTTTCAGGTTAATGGCTTTTGGTGGGCAGTTGGCGGTGCAATTCTCTACAGCCTGATTTCAGGCTTTCTATCGAACTTGATCAATCAATGAGCACTCATGATAAACAGGCGTTTAGCCTGGAGTTTTTTCCGCCTCGCGATGCCGCTGCCCAGCAGCGGCTGGTAGAGGGTGCGAAACAGATGCTGGTGATTCAGCCGCACTACGTCAGCGTGACGTTCGGTGCAGGTGGCTCGACACGCGAAGGCACGCTCGATACCGTGCGTACCATGCGCGATTTAGGCTGTGACGCTGCGCCGCATTTGTCGTGTATTGGTGCGTCGCATGACGATTTGCGCGCGTTGTTGCAGCGTTATCGTCAGGAAGGCGTTAAGCGTATCGTCGCGTTGCGTGGCGATATGCCCTCCGGTATGGGTGCTGATGCAGCGGGTGCCTTGCGCCATGCGAACGATCTGGTTGAATTTATTCGTAAAGAGACCGGCGACTGGTTTCACATTGAAGTGGCTGCCTACCCAGAGATGCATCCGCAGGCAGCGAGCCCAGAACAAGACTTAATGCACTTCGTGCGCAAAGTGCGTGCGGGTGCAGATAGCGCGATTACCCAGTATTTTTTCAACGCTGATGCGTATTTTGATTTTGTCGATCGCGTACAGGCCAAGGGCATTGATATACCGATCGTGCCAGGCATCATGCCGATTACCAATTACACACAATTGATGCGCTTCTCGGACATGTGCGGCGCAGAGGTGCCTCGCTGGATTCGTTTGCGCTTAGCTGAACTGGGCGATGACAAGGAGTCGCTTCGCGCGTTTGGTGCGGATGTTGTGACGGACCTGTGTGAGACCTTGCTCGACAACGGTGTGCCAGGTTTGCATTTCTACACGCTTAACAACGCCGAGGCGACGTTGGCGATCTGGCGCGGCTTGCAAGGCTAGTAGGGCAGCACGGTGCATAAAAAAGGGAGTCTCGTAGAGAGACTCCCTTTTTTTACGGCTGCGTACTCAGGTGGCCGACTAGACCAACCTGCTTACAAAACTTAGTCAGCGTACTGACCTGCTGCCTTCAGCAATGGCGCCCACTTGGCGATCTCATCCTTGACCCAGGCTTGCAACGCTGCAGGCGTTTGCTTGGCTTCAGGGACGATGACTGCACCGAGGTCTGCTGCTTTAGCAATCACAGATGGATCTTTCAGCGCGGCCTTCAGTGCTTCATTCAGGCGCGCAGCGACCGGAGCTGGAATGTTCTTGGGGCCATACACGCCATGCCAAACCACGATTTCAAAATCCTTGAGGCCACCTTCACGTAGAGTTGGGGTGTCTGGCAGGTAGGACAGACGCTCGGCTGAGGTCACACCGTACAGCTTGACTGTTTTTGCCTTGATCTGTGCAAGTGTTTGTGTGGTCTGGTCGCACAAGACGTCCAATTGACCGCCCACGAGCGCGATCATCGCAGGACCGGTTCCTGAGTAAGGGATGGCAGTAAAGCCGACACCTAATGCTTGTTGCAAGAGGGTGCCACAAAGTTGTGACACAGCGCCCAAGCCTGCGTTTGCCAGGTTGATTTTATTACCCTGTGCTTTTGCATACGCAATGAACTCGGCCATATTGTTGGGTGGTAGATCTTTACGACCGAGCAGCGTCATGGGGACGTCAGCAACCAGACCCACATAGGTGAAGTCAGTTAATGCATTGAATGGCAGTTTGCGGTAGAGCGTTGGCGCAGTTGCCATTCCATTGTGATGGATGAGCAATGTGTAGCCATCAGCCGGCGCCTTGGCAACGAAGGCAGACGCAATGGTTCCGCCGGCACCAGCACGGTTTTCAATAACAACGGATTGACCGAGGTTTTTGGTCATCGCGACAGCTAGGGTGCGGGCCAAAATGTCGGTTGGACCACCAGCAGCGAAGGGTACGACCAGCGTGACTGGCTTGGTTGGAAAGGTTTGTGCCATCGCTGAGCCAGTGAAGGCCGCTGAGAGCAAGCCAGCAGCAAGCATCAGACCGCGTAGCGTTTTAGAAAAATTCATGTAGTACTCCGATCAGTGAAGGGCAAAATCGTTGGGAGCCACCGTAGCAGTCGCAGAGCCCGATTTTAACGTGATCCCGTCCCTTTGCGGCGCAATTGCCCCTACAGCGGTGCTTTCGGTACCCAGCCCGTCGGGGTAGCCACCGCATCGAGTACAAAATCATGCGCTGCAGCCTGAAACCCAGCATCTTCGGGGATGCGGGCCTCGTTCCAGGCGATTCCAAGTGTCACAAGGGAACGGTTATCCTCGATAAGTTTGGCGAGGGTCCGGTCGTAATACCCACCTCCATAGCCTAGACGCTCAGCCTGAGGGCTGAACCCAAGTGTCGGAACCAGCACGACGTCGGGAGCGATTGGCCCGGTGCGCGCGGGTTCAGACACCCCAAAGGCGCCTTCACTCAGAGCGTCGCTGGGCAGCCAGCGATGAAACTCCAGCGGGACCCCGGGGCCAGCGACTGCGGGCAGGGCAACATGAGCCCCTTGCTCGTGCAGCCAAATCAGCAAGGGACGGATGTCCGGCTCATCGGCCAGAGGCCAAAATCCGGCGACGATTCTGCCTCGCAGAGTGGGTTCACCACGCTGGCTGAACCAGGTGCGTACTTGTGCACAAAGCAAGTTGCTGTGCCGTTGACGCTGATCAACTGGAATAGCGTTACGGAGGTCGCGAAGGCGCATCCTGAGCGTGTCTGCGTTATTCTTCAACATATAGGAGCGTTGACCGCCAAATGTGTATTGAGAAATGGATGATGACTGTGCACGCAAGATACCAGAATATAAGGGCTGTTGTCTCAGTCGCGTTAGGATGTTTTTTGATTGCTCCGCAAGTGCAGGCGCAGCCTGCTGCACCTGCTGCCTCAACGACTGAGCAGTTTATTTTAAAAGCGGACGGAACTCTGGCGCCCGTTACGGCGCCGAAGGCGGCGCCTCGTGCTGTTGCCCCAGTCTCTGCACCTGAGGGGGCAAAGCCGAGCGCTAATGCGAATGCCAGCAGGGCAGCCAGCACTGCGCCTGCTTCAAACGCGGGAACGATTGCGGACCCTGAGTCCACGTCGGCCGCACAAGCGGTCGCCGCAGCGCGCCAAGCACTCAACAACAAACAGTTTGCGCAGCTTGCTAGTTTTATACCGAAGGCGCGCGGCGATATCTTGGCGATTTACCCCGAGTACTGGACCATGCGGACTAAGGTGTGGTCCTATAACGCAGTCGGTGCCCGCGAGGAGATCGAGGGCTTTCTGGAAAAGCACAAAGGTTCGTATCTCGCGGATCGTTTGCGCACGGACTGGATCTTGACTGCGGCACGTCAGGGCGATTTCGGGACCGTTCGCGACCTTGGCTCAGTGCGACAGGGCAGCAATAACGTGTCCTGTGCACAGCTTGAGGCCAGCCACATGACGGGGCGGCGCGCCACCGTACTGGAGGCGACAAAAGTGTTTGCCCCTGCACCAGCCTGTTGGAAATTATTTGATCAGCTTGTGGCCGATCGTGTGCTGAGCAGTGAAGACTTGCTTCCCTACTTGCAGGACGCGGTCGAAGACAATAAAACAACAGATGCACGAAAATTCGCCGCCTACATTTTTGAGCCTGCTGACCTGAGCGCCTACGACGCGATGATGGCTGGGCCCGCTAAGTGGCTGTCGTCGCAAACCGGCTCGATTTCTGGGATGCGTGCTGAAGTGGTCGCGCTGGGTCTTGCGCGCTTAGCGCGGACTGATCTGAATGCTGCTGTTGCTGCCGCGCAAGGCACTTGGAGGTCGCGTTTACCCAAGAAAAATCTGCAATGGGCTTACGGTCAGCTCGGCTTGTGGGGGATGATGCGTCTTGATCCGACTGCCATCGATTGGTACAAGGAGTCGGGCGGGGTGCGACTGTCTGTCCATAACGAAGCTTGGCGGGTGCGAGCAGCGTTACGTCAGCCAAAGATTGACTGGGCGTGGGTGATCCGCCATATCGATCAAATGAGTGCAGCCCAGAAAGCAGACTCGACCTGGGTCTATTGGAGGGCGCGTGGGCTCGTTGCAACAGGTAAAAAAGACGAGGCACAAAAAGCCTATGCTTCGATTGCGACAGAATATAGTTTTTACGGTCAGCTCGCCGCGGAAGAACTGGGCAAGAGCATTGCGGTCCCGGATCGTCCCGCACCAGTAACCGCTCAGGAACTCAAGGAGGCGCGTTCCAACCCAGGATTGCGTCGAGCAGTCACGCTGTTTAAGCGCGGCTGGCGTACGGATGCCGTGCCTGAGTGGAATTTCACGTTGATTGGGATGACGGATCGTCAACTGCTTGCTGCAGCAGAGCTTGCAAGGCAAGAACATATTTATGATCGTGTCGTGGTGACCTCCGGACGCACTAAAAAAGAGATCGATTTCACGCAACGTTTTGTCGCGCCGTTTGAGTCGCGCGTCAGCGAGCAGGCGCGTGCTGTCGATGTCGATCCCGCCTGGGTCTATGGTTTGATTCGGCAGGAATCGCTATTCATCATGGATGCGCGCTCTCATGTGGGAGCCTCGGGGTTGATGCAGTTGATGCCCGCCACCGCTCGTTGGATGGCTGGCAAAATCGGTATGAAAGATTTCACGCCGAGTAAGGTTAACGATTTTGACACCAACACTAAGCTTGGTACCAGTTACTTGAGTATGGTGCAGTCTGATTTAGGGGGATCGCAAGTGCTGGCAAGCGCCGGCTACAACGCAGGCCCTGGTCGGCCAATGTTGTGGCGTTCACGCTTAAGCGGACCGGTTGAGGGAGCCATTTTTGCTGAGACGATTCCGTTTAACGAAACACGTGACTACGTAAAAAAAGTGATGTCTAACGCGACCTATTATGCCGCGTTGTTCAGTGGTCAACCCCAATCGCTTAAGCAGCGTTTGGGACAGATCGAGCCTCAACCTTACGCACGCAGCCCGTTGCCGTGAGCGCGGACCCCGTCGTCGTTGGCTTACAGGCCTATGTCGTCGGCGGCGCTGTACGCGATGCCTTGCTCGGTCTGCCACATGGAGATCGAGATTGGGTTGTAGTGGGTGCAACACCCGAAGAGATGGTGAAGCGGGGGTTCATTCCTGTCGGGGGCGACTTTCCGGTTTTTTTGCATCCCCAAACAAAAGAAGAATATGCGCTTGCCAGAACGGAGCGTAAGTCTGGTCGTGGTTATAAAGGCTTCACGTTTTATACGGGGGTGGATGTCACGCTCGAGGAAGATCTTCGTCGCCGTGATTTGACGGTGAACGCGATCGCACAGACCACGACGGGCGCGTTGATTGATCCCTTAAACGGGCAAGCGGATTTAAAAGGGCGTGTGTTTCGGCATGTCGGCGAGGCCTTTAAAGAGGACCCAGTTCGTATTTTGCGGCTCGCCCGCTTTGCTGCACGCTTTGTGGATTTCACCGTTGCACCCGAAACAATGGCGCTTTGTCGGGCGATGGTGGCCGAGGGTGAAGTGGATGCGTTAGTGCCCGAGCGTGTTTGGCAAGAGCTCTCGCGCGGTTTGCTGTGTGCGCAGCCTTCGCGCATGGTGCAGGTGTTGGGCGATGCGGGAGTGCTGCCCAGAGTACTGCCCCAGTGGCAGTCAAGTGAGCAGGTCCTTGCAGCGATCGATAGTTCGATGGTGCACACACTGCCACTTGAGGCACGGTATGCCTTATTTTGCTTGAGTACGGAGGATCGTGCTGGTTTGTCTCGGCAGTTGCGTGCACCCGGCGATTGCGCGGACATGGCTCGTCTTTTGCCGGTTGTTCTCGAAGCATGCCAGGCCCAGCAGAGTGCAGAGTCCGTCCTGAACCTGTTTGAAGTGTGCGATGTCCTGCGTAAGCCAGATCGCTTGCGTGCGCTGTTGCGCACGGCTGCCGTCGTGGCTGATTTAAATGTCGCGCAATGGGAAGCGCGCTTGACATGCGTACTGGGTGTGGATGCAGGGAAGGCTGCACAACAGGCAAACCAACCCTCAGAGATCAAAGCGGCTGTGCGTCAGGCGAGACTCAACGCCTTAGCGCGAGTGACCTGAAGCGTTGTCCTTCAAGATCAGCACCTAAAGTGAGCCGCGTCGATCGCTGCGGACGAAACCCATTAACGGCTCGACGACGCCACGCCCAAGGGCGATGACTTTAAATAGCTCGCCCATTTCCGCTTCAGAAATCAGTTTTTGTACGGCCCCGTTGGTTTGAACCTGTAACTGTTCGGACTCGGGTGCGTAGGCAGCGAGAATGTCAGCCAAGCCCGCATTCAACAGAAAACGCGCCTGAGAGGTGTAGCCCAGGACGTCTAGCCCTGCTGTCTGCGCCGCGTGTGCAATAGCGGTGAAGTCCACATGCGCAGTGATATCCTGCAGGCCAGGAGCAAGAAAGACATCATCATGTGCCCGGTGCTGGATGTGACACATCAATGTGCCCCGATGTCGCTGTGGGTGGTAATACTCGTGACGTGGAAAACCATAATCGATCAAGAGTGCTGCACCTCGCGTCAACCATGCGCCTAGATTGTTGATCCAGGCTTCGGCTTGTAAATTGATTTCCGAACGATAGTCAGGCAGCGGAGGCATCCGGCTCTGCATGATACGTGTGAGTGCGTCTGATGCGGGGCGGTCTTCAAAAACAAAACCTAGCGTGGGATTCTCTGGTGTCGCATTCCCCGATGCGGTGTTCTCGAGCGCGACCGACTTTACGCCGCGAATTTGTAGGCTGCCGTATTCGCTCCAGCAAAACATGTCGACGGGCATGGCGTCTAGCACTTCATTGGCAACCACGCAGCCTGCAAACTGTTCGGGAGTGCGTTCGAGCCATTGCACGCGAGTACCCCAGCGAGAAAGCCGCTGTTGTTGTCTGTGCTTGAGGTCTGCCGACACTTCGAGGATGAAGTAGTGGACGAGGAGACCTTGTGCATCAAGCGCTTCGAGAATATCTTGCGCTAACGCACCGCTACCTGCGCCAAACTCAAGCACCTGCGTGGTATCGGTTTGTTTCAAGACCTCAGCGATTTGTCTGGCGAGTGTCTGACCAAATAACGGAGTGAGTTGGGGTGCGGTAACAAAATCGCCACTTAAGTGCGTTGTAGCATTTGCTTGGGTGTCTGCGAGTTTGGTGTTGCCCGCTGCGTAATAGCCTAAGCTTGGCGCATACAGCACCTGGTGCATCCATTCGCTAAACGGTATCCAGCCACCTGCTTTGGCGATCTGTTCATGCAAAAAAGCGCTGACGCGCTGGCTGTGGGCCATCGCATCAGCGCTTACCGAAATGGATGGTTCGGTTTGCACTGCTGATCTTCTTTAAAGCGTTGTTTAGCGCGCCGCTTTAACGACGACCGCCGTCAAAGTTAAAGCCGCGGCGTGCACCGGCTGCGGCACGTGGCGCGCCCGGGCGCGGTGCGCCAGTGCGTGCTGGGCCGTCGCCGCGAGGAGCGAAGGTCTTGCCACTAGGTGCAGCGGCGCGAGGTGCAAAATCACGGGCAGGGCGTGCTGATTTGCCTGCGTAGGCAGGACGATCAGAGGGGGCGCGATCTGCACGTGGGTTTGCGTAAGGATTGTCGCTGCGCGCGCGTTCGCCACTAAAGGGCTTATCACTGCGTGGTGCAAAGTTGCGCTCGCGGTCACCGCCAAAAGGACGGTCGCCGCGGGGAGCATCACCACGAGGAGTGAAAGCGGGCTTGTCGCCGCGCGGTGCAAACGCTGGACGATCACCACGTGGCGCGAAAGTACGCTCGCGATCACCAAAAGGCTTGTCAGCACGTGGTGCATCACCCCGGTAGCCTTCGCCTCGTGATGCATAGGCAGGCTTGTCACCGCGCGGTGCAAAGGCTGGTTTGTCGCCACGTGGCACAAAAGCACGTGGTTCACGTGGGCTGTAACGGTCGGTGCTACTGCCGAAACGATCGCCGCTTCGGTCGTTGCTCCAGCGGCCACCTTTTTTGCCACCGGCACCACGCGAAGCGCCCTCTGGGCGTGCGCTTGGTGTGCGTTGTGGCTCGAGCCCAGCGATCACGTCTGACTGGATGGTGTAGCCGATGAAATGTTCAATACGACGAATTTTGTGGCGCTCGCTATGCACGGCCAAGGTGAAGGCCGAGCCATCACGCCCTGCACGTCCGGTACGACCAGTGCGGTGAATATAGTCTTCTGGCTGCATGGGCAAGTCGTAGTTAATGACATGACTGATGCCCTGAACGTCGATGCCACGTGCGGCTACGTCGGTGGCGACCAATACACGTACTCGCCCATCCTGAACTTCAGAAATCGTGCGTGAGCGTTGGCGCTGGTTCATGTCGCCATGCAGCGCCATCACTGAAAAACCTGTGTCGGCAAGATGCTCGGCCAAGTCGTCTGCGCCACGCTTGGTGGCGGTGAAGACAATCGCCTGATCCATTGAGGCATCGCGCAACAAGTGGTCGAGCAGGCGCAGTTTATGACCGGAATCATCTGCGTAAAGCAGACTTTGCGTGATGTTGGCGTGGCGGTCTGACTGACCAGCCATTTCAATACGCTGCGGGTCGCGCATCATGCGTGCGGCCAATTTTGCAACCGTACCGTCAAGCGTGGCCGAGAACAAAAGTGTTTGGCGCGACTCTGGGCAACGATCCACGATGGTGTTGATGTCATCGATAAAGCCCATATCGAGCATGCGATCGGCTTCGTCGAGTACGAGGGTGTGCACTGTCGACAAATCGACACGTCGTGCTTGCAGGTGATCGAGCAGACGACCTGGTGTGGCAACCAATACATCGACGCGACGCGAGAGAGCTTTAAGCTGCGCGCCATAAGGCATGCCGCCGACTACGGTGGCTACGCGTAGATCATCGAGGTTGCTGCCGTACATCGCAGTGGCTTCGCTAACTTGCAGCGCGAGTTCGCGAGTTGGGGTCAGTACCAGCACTTGGACGCCACGGCCTTTATTGGCCGGCTTATGGGCGATGCGGTTCAGAGCAGGCAACATGAAGGCAGCAGTCTTGCCGCTACCTGTTTGCGCCGAAACCATCAGATCGGCACCGGCGAGTGCAGCAGGAATTGCCGACATCTGAACGGGCGTAGGCGTGGTGAAACCGGTACGCTCAATGGAGGATAACAAAGCGGGGGCTAGCCCCAACGAATCGAAGGACATGACTTTCCTTTTGGCCAGATAGTGGCCATTTGACGCAGCCCGGATATTGTTTGACCGGCGGTAGTCGGTTGAATCGAGCATCGTGCCGACCGAATCAACCGAACGTCTGGGCTGGAGATCCATCTATCTGGATCACACTTGCTGCCCACGAAAGGAAAGGAGGTCAGGAATCGATGATGTGTGGTCAGTGACCAGTTTTTGCCGGTTACGACTAGAAGTCAGAGGTTGGCAATGCTGTCCGTAAACCGCTGCAAATTTGTGCAGAGCCAGAATACTAACCTATTTTTTAGGGTGGGTAAACCCTTTATTTGAAAATTTATACTTTCCAGTCAATAACTTGCAGATTTTGTTGCGAAAGCCACCTATTTGCCCGCTTGAAATGCGCGCATCCTACGAAAGGGGCAGGCCCGCGTCGCGCGGATAGGGGTGAGGGGTGATTGGCACTCAGAATCAGGTGTCTGCCTTGGTCTGCAATCAGGTGTTGCTTGGCTTGCGCATGTGCGCCCCAAAGCATAAATACCTTTGGGGTACTGTCGCAGGCCACATGCCGAATCAGACAATCGGTGATGGTTTCCCAGCCAAGACGGGCATGCGATGCAGGCTGACCATCTTCGACGGTCAGCACGGTGTTTAGCAGCAACACACCTTGCTCAGTCCAGCGCGATAAGTCATTGCGTTGCAGATTTGAGGCCAACGTCAGGATGCTGTGGTCAGTCGGGTAGTTGGACTCGACTTCTGCAAGGATGTTGCGCAGGCTAGGCGGACGCTTAAACCCGTCTGGAACGGAAAACGCCAAGCCTTGCGCCTGACCGGCGCCGTGATACGGGTCTTGTCCGAGGATGACCACTTTCACGTCCTGGGGGTGCAACTCTTGCAGCGCGCGAAAAGGTGCGGCGGGATAAATCACGGCACCCTGCGAGAGTCGTTCGGACAGATATGCCGAGACCTGTTCAAGCGCCTGTCGTACGGGCGTTGCGTGCAGCGCTTCTTGCCACGACGCCCCGAGTGCGCCGACAGCCTTTGAAAGCGATGGGTTGGTGAGTCGGTTATCCAAGGGCCTGTTGCAGCGCTGCATGATAGGCAGGTATGCGCGCGAGGATGTTTATCTTGCGTGCTTCAAGTGCGGCTTGTGTGCGCACATCATGCTCGGGCGTTGCGGCCCAAACCGGTGCGGGGAAGTGCAGATCGTCATTCCAGCGCGGGATGATGTGCCAATGCAAATGGGGCACAACGTTGCCGAACGCTGCCAGATTAATTTTGTCTGGATGCAGAAGCTTGCGCTGAATCGACTCAACTAAGAACACCACACGCATCAAGGCGCTTTGTTCCTCTGCGTCCAGGTCTGTCATCTCAATCACGTGCTTGGTCCAGACCACACGTGTGAAGCCAGGGTAGGCTGCGTCTGCGGCGTCAATCACGCGAAACTGCGGTCCCTGCCAAAGCAATATTCCACCCGCGGTTTGGCAAAGTGGGCAATCTGCAAGGAGCGCCTGTTCCATGACTTTTTACGCTGCTTAGTTAGGCAAACAGTCGTGCAAGTTCAACGCCGGGGTCGGGCGCGCGCATGAAGGCCTCGCCGACCAAGAAAGCGTGCACATCGTGTTCACGCATTTTTTTGACATCGACGGGTTGCAAGATGCCGCTCTCGGTGACAACGCGCTTATCTGCGGGAATGCGTGCAAGCAGATCAATGGTAGTCTGCAGCGAAGTTTCAAACGTGCGCAAGTTGCGGTTATTGATACCGAGCAACGAGGTGTTTAGATCCAAGGCGATTTCAAGCTCTTGTGCGTCGTGCACTTCGACGAGGACGTCCATGCCGAGCTCGAAGGCGCAGGCTTCAAACTCACTCAACTGGGTAGGGGTCAAGGCCGAGACGATGAGCAAAATACAGTCGGCGCCCATCGCGCGTGCAGCGATGATTTGGTAGGGGTCGACCATGAAATCTTTACGCAAAACAGGAAGCGTGCAGGCTGCGCGCGCCTGGCGCAGATACTCATCTGCCCCCTGAAAAAACTGGACATCAGTTAGGACAGATAAGCAGGCTGCGCCGTGCGTGGCGTACGACACGGCGATCTCGGCGGGCTGGAAATTCTCGCGCAAGATGCCTTTCGAGGGCGATGCCTTTTTTACTTCGGCAATCACACCCGGAAGACCCGCTTCGATTTTTTGCTCAATCGCTTGGGCAAAGCCACGGATATCCTGGCGCGCTTTAGCGGCTTTGAGTAGTTCCGCCTCGCTCACGCGCGCGCGGTCTGCTGCGACTTCTTGGGCTTTGACGGCGAGGATTTTGTTGAGGATGTCGCTCATGCTGCAAATTTCCGGGTGTGGGCACAAAAGGCTTCGAGCTTGGCGCGTGCGGCACCGCTTGCAATCGTCTCGAAGGCCATCTCGACGCCTTGTTTAATTGTAGCGGCGTGGTTGCCCACATAAATCGCCAGACCCGCATTGTAGGCAACGATATCGCGTGCCGTGCCAGGCTTGTTATCCAGCGCCTCAAGCACACAAGCGCGAGATTCTTCTTTGCTGTTGACCCGAATGCCGCGCGTTGACACCATGTTCAAGCCGAAGTCCTCGGGGTGAATCTCGTACTCGCTGATGACGCCATCTTTGAGTTCACCCACCAGGGTGCCTGCACCTAGCGACGCTTCATCTAGACCGTCTTTGCCATGCACGATCATCACGTGACGCGAGCCAAGCAACTGCAGCACACGCACCTGAATGCCCACGAGGTCGGGATGAAACACTCCCATCAGTTGGTTGGCTGCGCTTGCAGGGTTGGTCAACGGGCCAAGAATATTAAAGATCGTGCGCACGCCGAGCTCTTTGCGAATCGGTGCAATGTTTTTCATTGCGCCGTGGTGCGCTTGGGCAAACATAAAGCCAATGCCGGTCTGCTCAATGCATTCTGCGATCTGCTCTGGTGTTAACGCCAGATTGGCACCGAGTGCCTCGAGCACATCGGCACTGCCAGACGATGATGAAGCACTGCGTCCGCCATGTTTCGCAATGGGGACACCGGCAGCTGCTGCAACAAACATTGCCGTTGTTGAAATATTAAAGGTATTACTACCGTCACCACCCGTGCCGCACATGTCGACCATGTCTTGCGGGTTGGAGATCTTTACGGGTGTTGCAAATTCGCGCATCACTTGCGCTGCAGCTGTAATTTCACCAACGGTTTCTTTTTTGACGCGCAAGCCCATGAGGAGGGCCGATGCGATTGTCGGCGACATTTCGCCACGCATCAGCATGCGCATCAAGTGCAACATTTCGTCGTGAAAAATCTCACGATGTTCGATGCAGCGATGTAGCGCTTGACTGGGAGTAATCATGCTTAGGCTCCGTAGTTGGCCGAACCGAGATCAATAAAATTGCGCAACATGGCGTGGCCGTGTTCGCTCAAAATTGACTCTGGATGAAACTGAACGCCATAAATTGGCAGCGTTTTATGGCGTACCCCCATAATCTCACCATCGGCTGTCTGCGCGGTGATTGCCAGGCAGTCGGGAATCGTTGCGCGCTCAATCGCGAGCGAGTGGTAGCGAATCACGGTGAAAGGCGAGGGTAGACCCTTGAATACGTCGGAGCCTGTGTGTGTGATCTCAGAGGTTTTGCCGTGCATGATTTGCTGGGCGCGCACAATTTTTCCGCCAAATGCAGCACCAATCGCCTGATGGCCAAGGCACACGCCTAATAACGGCACTTTGCCCGCATAACGCTTGATGACATCGATCGAAATCCCGGCTTCCGCAGGCGAGCAAGGTCCGGGCGAAATACAAATATGGTCCGGGCGTAATGCGTCGATTTCCTCAAGCGAGATCTGGTCGTTGCGATGCACGCGAACATCTTGTCCGAGCTCACCAAAATATTGCACTAGGTTGTAGGTGAAGGAATCGTAGTTGTCGATCATCAGCAGCATGTCGGTATCCTGTTTGCCTAATTAGAACGGTTGGTCAAGACCGTTTTGCACTTGTTCTGCAGCGCGCAATACCGCGCGTGCCTTGGCTTCGGTTTCGAGCCACTCCATTTCTGGGTCCGAATCGGCCACGATGCCGGCCGCCGCTTGCACGTACAGCATGCCGTCTTTGATGATTCCGGTGCGGATGGCGATTGCGACATCCATTTCGCCGCCATAGCTTAGGTATCCTGCTGCACCGCCGTAGATGCCGCGACGCACGGGTTCGAGTTCATCAATCATTTGCATGGCACGCACTTTTGGTGCGCCGGTTAAGGTCCCCGCTGGGAACGAGGCGCGCAGTACATCCATATTGCTCATACCAGGCTCAAGGGTCCCTGTCACATTTGATACTAGGTGCATCACGTGGGAATAGCGCTCAATCACCATCGTGTCGGTGACTTCGACCGAACCGATTTTGGCCACACGACCAACATCATTGCGCGCGAGGTCAATCAACATCACGTGCTCGGCGCGCTCTTTCGGGTCGGCCAGCAGTTCGGCAGCGAGTGCGGCATCTTCTTCCGGTGTACCGCCACGCTTGCGTGTGCCCGCCAGAGGACGAATCGTGATGCAGGTTTCGGGTGCCTGACCCATAGGCGCTCCCTCGGGTAAGGGGATTGCCTCTTGGCGCACCAGAATTTCGGGCGATGCACCCACCACTTGGAAGTCGCCGAAGTTCCAGAAGTACATGTAGGGCGATGGGTTTAGCGAGCGCAGTGCTCGATACAGCGACAACGGAGAGTCACTGAAAGGCTTGGTGATCACCTGACCCACTTGCACCTGCATGAGATCGCCTGCAGCGATGTACTCTTTGGCACGACGTACGGCGGCCAAGTAGTCTGCTTTGGCAAAGCTGCGTTGCTCTTTTGTTGCCACGCTTGAATGGCTGTAAGGGATTTCTACCGGTTTGCGTAATCGGATGCGCAAGTCTTTCAGACGTTGTTGCGCTCGATTGAAGGCTTCTGGCTCTGACGGATCGGCGTAGACCATCAGGTAGATGCGGCCAGCCAAGTTGTCGACAATGACGAGCTCGTCGGTTTGTAACAACAAGATATCAGGGGGGCCTTCACCCATTCCCGCCGGGTAGGGTTTCGCGGCTGGACCTAGTTTTGGTTCGATATGTCGAACAGTGTCGTAACCGAAGTATCCGGCCAGTCCACCCGCAAACCTGGGCATGCCAGGACGCAAGGCCACTTTAAAGCGTGCCTGGTAGTCCGAAATGAAGCGTAAGGGGTCGCCCTCGTAGGTTTCAACGACCTTGTCATCACGCAAGACGGTCGTGGTCGTACCGCGCGCTTGAATCACGTTGCGCGCGGGCAAGCCGATGAATGAGTATCGACCGAAACGCTCGCCACCCACAACGGACTCGAGCAAGCAGGAGTTTTTGCCGTTTTGCGGCCCGCTGTGCGCAAGCTTCAGGTAGATGCCAAGGGGCGTGTCAAGATCCGCGTAGGTCTCTGCAACCAACGGGATGCGGTTATAGCCCTGTGCCGCAAGGGCTTTGAATTCGAGTTCAGTCATCTGTTTAGGCGGTTCTCGCAGTTAGCAGACCGGGGTAAGCAATAAAAAAAAGCCCGGCCATGGTTGGACGGGCTTGGTTTGTACTGTTGGCTGTTCGCTTATCGCGATTAAGCCGGACTTTGACGCACCGTCACCCGGAACACAAACGCCACCAGCGCCAGGAGGCGACAGGTACGGAAGTGGTGCGAAATGACAAGGACATATTTAATCTCTGTTTACCGTGCAGCGACCCAGCGAGCCGCATGTTCAATGGAATCTACTATAGCATCGACATCCAGCGAATGCACGCTATTGCCCTCGTTGTACCCATAGGGCACCGCTAGGAAAGTGCAGCCTGCAGCACGGGCAGACAGGGCGTCATTCACGGAATCTCCCACGGCAACAGTCCGGCTCGGCGAGCTTTTGAGTAAATTGCAGGCGTGCAGCATTGGGGCTGGGTGGGGTTTGCGTTCTGCCAGCGTGTCGCCGCAAACAATCGCTTGCATGTACTTGGCCAAGCCGGTGCGCTCAAGCAACGGTACGGCAAATTCGGCATTTTTGTTGGTCACCACGGCCATGCGCAGGCCCATTGCCTGAAGGCGCTCAAGGCCAGGGCGAACGCCGTCAAAAATGATTGCTTGATCGCCATTAATGCGGTGGTAGTTGGCTGTGTAGGACACTTTGGCTTGCTTGAAGAGCTCGTCCGTAGGCGGTTGCCCGCCCTGAACGCTCGTGAGGACCCGCCGAATGAGATTGTCCGAGCCCTTACCGATATAGGTGGCGATTTCCGCTTGCGAGATAGCCGCAAACTTTAAATCGGAAAGCATGGCGTTGACTGCAACCGTAAAGTCAGGAATCGTATCCATTAAGGTGCCGTCTAGGTCCAGTAGCACGGCATCAAAAGCTAGGGGGGCGGAGGTGTTCGTGGAGCTCATTGGTCAGCGAGGGCAATTTGCGCGCGCATTGCGTTAATAACGGTTTGATAGTCGGGCTGCCCAAAAATTGCTGAGCCTGCGACGAAGGTATCGGCGCCAGCCGCGCGAATAGCTCGGATGTTGTCAGTCTTGACCCCGCCATCTACCTCAAGAGCAATGGTTTGCCCGCCCGCCTGGATGTGTGCATCGATCAACTGACGTGCAGCTCGTAGCTTCGACAGTGTTTCGGGGATAAAGCTTTGGCCGCCAAAACCTGGGTTCACCGACATCAGCAGAATAATGTCGACTTTGTGCATGACATGCGACAACCAGTCGAGCGGTGTAGCGGGATTAAACACGAGGCCCGCCTTACAGCCCTGATCGCGGATCAAGGCTAAGCTACGGTCCACATGGCGGGAGGCCTCGGGGTGAAACGTAATGACGTTGGCACCCGCTTTGGCGAACATTGGAATCAGGCTGTCAACCGGCTCAACCATCAGGTGCACGTCAATGGGTACGTCCACGTGGGGGCGAATTGCCTCACAAACCATAGGGCCAATCGTCAAATTGGGAACGTAATGGTTGTCCATCACGTCAAAATGGATCCAGTCAGCCCCTGCGGCGACAACATTTCTGACTTCTTCACCCAGTCGGGCGAAGTCAGCAGATAAAATACTGGGAGCGATGCGGGCTGTCGGCAAGGCGGTTGTTTCTGGCATGATGTGCGAACACCGAGTCGGAGTGGCTCTCATTATTGCAGTTTTCTCTGGATGTGCATGTGAAACCTTTTGAACTTTCGGTGGCGGTCGAGCCGCATTTCGTAGCGGACCAGTCTGATCCGGCCAAACAGCAGTTCGTCTTTGCTTACAAAGTGCGCATCACCAATACGGGTGAGCGACCCGCGCAGGTGATCAGTCGCCACTGGATCATTACGGATGGGGACCAGGCCGAGCAGGAGGTCCGTGGCTTGGGTGTAGTGGGCCAACAGCCCCTGCTGGCTCCAGGTGAAACCTTTGAATACACGAGCGGCTGCCCCTTAAAGACCCCGGTTGGAACCATGCGTGGCAGGTACCACTGCGTGGGCGAAAACGGTGTGCCGTTCGAGGTCGACATCCCTGAGTTCGTGCTGGCCATGCCACGCACTTTGCACTGAAGCCTCTCATGATCACCTTCCCTCAAAATATGCGTCGAATTTGGGTAAGCGCTTTCTTGGTCTTGCTGGCAGGTTGCTCCACCGTGAGCGTGCCCCCTGAGCCTGCCGCACCCGCCCCAGCAGCACCTGTCGTCACACCGACTGTGCCGTCCGGTTCGATTCCGGATAGCGCTGCTCGCCAGTTACAGGGTCGATTTGTCTCGGCAAACTGGTCCGAGCTGCCGGGGTGGTCTGATGATGATTTAAAAAACGTATGGACGACCTTTCTGCGTAACTGCCAAGGGTTGATGCGCCCTACATCGATAAACTTAGCTGGGCCGACACGCGCGACGCCGCGGGCCTGGCAGCCGGTTTGCGCTGCTGCTTCCGATCGTTCGAAGGCTCCCGCGCCGAACGACACACAGGCCGTAAGAAGATTTTTGCAGACCTGGCTGAGCCCCTGGCGCTTACAGGGCCCTGATGGTAAGCCGGCAAGCAATATTGTCACTGGCTACTACGAGCCGCTAGTCTTGGGTTCGCGGACTCGCACGGGCGCGTACCAATGGCCGCTCTATACCGTTCCCACCGATTTACTGACGATCGACTTAGGCCGTGTTTATCCCGAACTGGCTGGCAAACGGGTGCGCGGTAAATTAGATGGCAAGCGGGTCGTTCCCTACGAAAGCCGAGCCGCAATTGAGACGTCTGCTCGACGCCCTCCTGCAATCGTTTATGTAAATGATCCGGTGGATAACTTCTTCTTACAAGTGCAAGGGTCTGGTCGTGTGCAGCTCCCGGATGGGAAGACGATACGCGTTGCGTATGCGGACCATAACGGCCACCCTTATGTCTCAATTGGTAAATGGCTTGCAGATAAGGGCGAAATGCCAATCGCCCAGACCTCTATGCAAAATATACGCGCCTGGGCTAAACGCAATCCGAATCGTACGCAAGAGATGCTGAATGCCAATCCAGCCATGGTGTTCTTTGCTGAAGAGGCTATCACGGACCCGGAAATTGGCCCTAAGGGCGCTTATGGCATACCGTTGATGGCGCAGCGCTCGGTTGCAGTCGACACAAATTTCGTGCCGCTGGGCACACCTGTGTTTTTGTCGACGACCATGCCCTCGTCCAATACTGCGTTAAATCGACTAGTCTTCGCGCAAGACACGGGGACAGCTATTCGCGGCGCCGCAAGAACGGACTTTTACTGGGGTTTTGGTGCCGCAGCGGGTGAGCTCGCCGGAAGAATGAAACAGAACGGACAGATGTGGGTGCTTTGGCCGAAACAGGCTGGCGTACCGTCTGCGCGCTGATCAGGATGACTTAACGAGATGAGCGCTTCAATTGTCGTGTGTGGCAGTGGGATTGTGGGTTTGGCTACGGCTCTGGCGTTCGCCCGCAAGGGTGAGGCCGTCACCCTCGTCGGGCCACGTGCTGCGGTGCCCACCTTTGCGCAAGATGAGTTTTATCCGCGGGTGTATGCCTTGTCGCCGGCGAGTCAGCGCTTTCTTGCCTCGATCGGTGTCTGGGATTTGATGGATTCACGACGTTTGACGTCGGTGCAGGCGATGGAGATTCATGGCGACGGTAATGGATTACTGAATCTAAATGCCTGGCAATCTGCGCAATCCGAGCTGGCTTGGATTGTCGAGTCTTCTGAAATTGAGCGCGTATTGGTACAAGCGGCCCAAGTCATGGGGCTGCACTGGATTACCGAAAAATTCGGCTCCTACACGCCGGGCGTTCTTACGACAGATCGGGGCACCACGTTTAAAGCAGAGTTGTTCATTGCAGCGGATGGTGCACAGTCGCCGTTGCGCGCAGCCGCTGGGCTGACAGTAGATAGTCGCGCGTATGGGGCGACGGCTTTGGTCGCCCACCTTGATTGCAGCGTGCCGCATCAAGGCACCGCGTTGCAATGGTTTGGTGCGGATGGGGTGCTGGCCTTACTGCCGATGCCCGATACGACCAAGGGCCCACAAGTATCCATGGTGTGGTCCTTGAAAGAGGAGCTCGCAACCCAGTTGCTGGCGATGTCTGAGCAAGACCGTGCGGTCGAGTTACAGGCGCGCTTAGCAGCTGTGTCGGCGGGGCGCTTGGGGGTGTTAACGTTACGGGGCACTGTACATGGTTTCCCTTTGACGCTTGATCAATCGCCCATGGTTGGTGAGCGCGTGGTGCTAGCGGGAGATGCGGCCCATCGTTTGCATCCGCTCGCCGGGCAGGGGCTGAATTTAGGGCTGGGTGATGTTCAGGGTCTGGTCGATACGATCACGGGGCGCGAGCCGTACCGCAGCCCCGGTGATCCAATGGTATTGCGGCGTTATCGCCGACTTCGCGCAGAGCCTGTCCTGGCGATGCGTCTCGTGACAGATGGCTTAGCCCGTTTGTTTGATATTCAACACGCACCCGTAGTTTGGTTGCGCAATATGGGGATGAATCTCGCGGAAAAATTACCGTTTATTAAGCGGCAATTGATCGCGGGTGCTTCCCGCTAGGAGTCATAATGTTTAAACGTTTATTCATCACACTGTCTTTCGTACTGACGGCTTTATGCAGCAGTGCTGTCGTCGCGCAGGCCACGCCTTCGGTGGCGGCGGCCGCAGCTGCAGCGAGCACTGAGGACGCCAAAGCCGCAGCCGTCAAAAAGCTGTTTGCCGAGCGTTTTAATAACCCACCGATTGCCGGCGTACGCTTGACCCCTTACGGCTTGTATGAGGTCCAACTTGGGTCGGACCTTGTCTATACCGATGAAAAGGTAAATTTTGTGCTGGACGGCACGCTGATCGATGCCAAAACTCGCCGCGATATCACCCGTGAGCGACAGGACGAGCTTGCAAAGATGCCGTTTGATCAGCTGCCCTTCGAGTTAGCATTCAAACAGGTTCGCGGAGACGGTTCACGCAAGCTCGCTATTTTTGAAGATCCCAATTGTGGTTACTGCAAGACTTTGCGCAAGTCTCTCGGTGAAATTGATAATCTAACCGTGTACACCTTCCCGTATCCGATTTTGTCGCCCGACTCGACGCAAAAGGTGAAAAACATTTGGTGCGCAAAGGATCGTGCTGAAACCTGGGACGCCTGGATGCTCAAAGGTGTGGTACCTCCTACGGTTAACTGCGAGGTGCCTGTTGATAAGATGGTGGCGCTCGGTCAGAAGCTCATGGTGCGTGGAACGCCCGCCATCTTTTTTGCGGACGGCAGTCGCGTCGGAGGCGCTATTCCCAAAGATGAGCTTGAAAAAAGATTGAAGCAGTAAGAGTTCAAGTAGTACAAAGTTAGTTGATGGAGATTCTGAGTGGACCGACATTCAAGGTCCATGCGTCTGATTATCTGGAGAAGACAATGCGTGTTGCGGTACTTGATGATTATTTAAAAGTGGCTGAAAGCTTAGCTGACTGGTCCTCGCTTAAAGCGGACGTGAAATTTTTCGATCAGTTTATTCAGCCGGATCAGCTTGCAAAGACTCTGGCTGATTTTGACGTGGTCGTAGCGATGCGTGAGCGTTCCGCTTTCCCAGCAGTCGTCATTCAGGCGATGCCAAAACTTAAATTGCTCGTCACCACTGGGCTGCGCAATAACTCGATTGATCTCGAAGCGTGCCGCCAAAAAGGCGTCGTGGTGTGTGGTTCTCCTGGCGACCCTAAGAGCACGGGCGCTACAGCCGAACTCGCTTGGGCCTTAATGCTGGCATTGTTTAAAAAGATTCCTCAAGAGTCGGTCAATATGACGAATGGGCTTTGGCAAACGTCGATGCCCCCAACGGTTGAAGGTAAACGTCTTGGCCTGGTAGGTGCAGGCCAGTTGGGCAAAAAGGTCGCCAAGGTTGGTCAAGCATTTGGGATGGAAGTCGTAGCCTGGAGCCCAAACCTGACCGAAGAGCGCGCAGCCGAAGCCGGCGTGAAACTCGTCACCAAGCAAGAGCTCTTCAGTACTTCGGATGCGATTAGCGTGCACATGGTGTTGAGTGAGCGGTCGCGTGGCGTTGTCGATGCGGCAAGCTTGAAGTCAATGAAGCCGACGGCATTTATCGTGAACACCTCGCGTGCAGGACTCATTGACCAAGTGGCCTTGCGTGCGTTGTTGGAGCAAGGCAAGATTGGTGGTGCAGGAATAGACGTCTATGATTCGGAGCCCTTGGCTGCCAATGATGTGTGGCGTAAAACTCCCCGTACCTTGCTGACACCACACCTAGGTTATGCCACACCAGAAAACTTTGCGGTCTTCTACCCCAACGTCGTTGCGAATATCGCAGCATGGGTCGCGGGCAAGCCCCAGCGAGTGCTGACCTAATGCAACCTGTCTTGCCGGTTCATATCGTTGCGAGGTTGCTGCTCGTTTTATTACTAGCAGCAGCCGTCTATTTTTTTAGCGGCTTTGTGGTGCCGGTGCTTGCGGCCCTAATTATTGGATTTGCGAGTTGGCCTCTTTATTCAAAGTTGGTCGATGTTTGTGGGGGACGAACAACGCTTGCAGCGAGCGTTGCGTTGGTAGCAATCGTTGTCCTGTTGATTGTCCCAATCTCGGTTGCGCTTTACT
>JBILJY010000134.1:0-7585 GCA_044376975.1 Burkholderiaceae bacterium
TTTGTCGGTAATACCAAATTTCGCGATCGCAGCAAGGGTGTCGCCACCGCCTGCGATGGAAAAACCCGGCGAAGCAGCAATCGCCTGAGACAAGGACTCGGTTCCCTGCGCGAATTGTTCAAACTCAAACACACCGACCGGTCCGTTCCAGACGATCGTGCCGGCATTTTTCAGGATATCAGCCAGCTGAGCAGACGTCTGCGGACCGATATCCAAAATCAAATCCTCCGCACCCACGTCTTTTGCCGCCTTGACCGTCGCTTTCGCCTGCGCTGAAAACTCAGTCGCGCAGACCACATCCACCGGAATTGGCACTGCAGCACCACGCGCTTGCATTTTTTGCATCACCGCACGCGCTTGATCGATTTGATCTGGCTCGGCGAGAGACTTACCAATTGGCAACCCAGCTGCCAACATAAAGGTGTTAGCGATGCCACCACCGACGATCAACTGATCAACCTTGTCCGCAAGCGACTGCAGGATCGAAAGTTTCGTTGACACCTTGGAACCACCCACAATCGCAACCAGGGGACGCTTGGGCGCTAATAATGCACGGCCAAGCGCCTCGAGCTCTGCCTGCAGCAGCGGACCGGCACAGGCGGTTGCCGCGAACTGTGCAATCCCATGCGTCGTCGCCTCGGCACGGTGCGCGGTGCCGAAGGCATCGTTCACATACACATCACATAACGCCGCCATTTTCTTGGACAACTCGGGATCGTTTTTCTTTTCACCCTTGTTTACCCGGCAGTTCTCAAGCAAGACGACTTGTCCTGGGGATACCTGAACACCGTCCACCCAATTCTGCACCAAGCTCACTGGTATACCGAGCAACTCGGAGAGTCGCTTGGCGATGGGCGCCAAGGAATCTTCAACTGTCAGTGTGCCCTCAGTTGGACGTCCGAGATGTGAGGTCACCATCACCGCAGCACCGGCATCAAGCGCCAGGCGAATGCCGGGTACCGAGGCACGAATACGCGTGTCTTCAGTAATGTGACCCGCATCATCAAACGGCACATTCAAATCGGCGCGGATAAACACCCGCTTACCGGAGAGTTTGCCCGACTGAGCCAGAGCAGAAAGGGTTTGAACAGTCGTCATGATGTGATTTACTTTGCTGCCATTAACGCCACAGTCGTATCGAGCATACGATTGCTAAAGCCCCACTCGTTGTCGTACCACGAGTTCACTTTGACCAGGGTGCCAGACACCTTAGTCAACGTTGCATCAAAGTTGCTCGAAGCAGGATTGTGGTTGAAATCCACCGACACGAGCTGCTCGGTGTTGTAAGTCAGAATACCTTTGAGCGGGCCCGAGGCAGCGGCTGCTTTGAGGATGTCGTTGACTTCATCAACTGTCGTTTCACGCTTGGCGATAAAGGTTAGATCTACGATCGATACGTTGATGGTTGGCACGCGCATTGCAAAACCATCAAGCTTGCCATTCAGTTCAGGCAGTACCAAACCAACCGCTGCGGCAGCGCCAGTCTTGGTGGGGATCATGCTCATCGTTGCCGAGCGCGCGCGACGCAGATCTTCGTGATAGACGTCTGTCAATACTTGATCGTTGGTGTAGGCGTGAATCGTTGTCATCAGACCCGTCACAACGCCCAGCTTCTCGTGCAATGGCTTAACCAATGGTGCCAAACAGTTGGTTGTGCACGAAGCATTCGAAATCACGGTGTGCTCACTCTTAAGCACGTCCTGATTCACACCGTACACAATCGTTGCATCAACGTCTTTGCCGCCGGGCGCCGAGATGATCACTTTCTTGGCACCACCCTTGAGGTGGGCCGATGCTTTTTCTTTGCTTGTAAAGAAGCCTGTGCACTCGAGCACAACATCTACTTTGAGCTCGCCCCAGGGCAACTCAGCGGGGTTACGGTTGGCCAATACGCGAATTTTGTCGCCATTCACAACCATGTACTCGCCCTCAACGCCGACTGTTCCAGGAAAACGTCCGTGGGCAGTGTCGTACTGTGTGAGGTGCGCATTCGTCTTCGGGTCGCCCAAGTCGTTGATGGCTACGATTTGAATGTCATGCTTTTTGCCACCTTCGTAATGAGCACGCAAAATATTGCGACCGATACGACCATACCCGTTAATAGCAACACGAATCGTCATGGAACCACTCCTTTTTTATTTAAAGTTTATAGAATGCGCGGTTATAAAACGCGCTTTACAAAACGCGCTTGACTGCCTCTGCGACTTTCTCGGCAGTCAGACCAAAATGTTTAAACAACGCTCCTGCGGGCGCAGACTCGCCGTACGTATCAATCCCCACCACCGCGCCATCCAGACCGACATACTTATGCCAAAACGCTGTGACGCCGGCCTCTACGGCCACACGAGGCATACCTTTTGGCAACACGGATGCGCGCCACGCAGCATCCTGGTGATCGAAGGTATCCGTGCTGGGCATCGACACTACACGCACCGCCACCCCTTGCTCGGCTAATAATTTTTGTGCCTCAATCGCAATGGCCACTTCAGATCCGGTTGCGATAATCGCCGCACGTGCGTCTTTAGCGTCTTGCAACACGTAGCCACCTCGCGCCACATTCTTCAGCGTTTCAGCATTGCGTACAACGAAAGGTAAGTTTTGGCGCGACAGCAATAAAGCAGTTGGCCCCCCTGCATGGACATCCATACCAATGCTGGAGGGACGACTCACTGCAGCCAACCACGCTGCAGTTGTTTCGACCGTATCGCAAGGACGCCAAACAGATAGATTAGGAATCAAACGCAAACTGCTTGCGTGCTCAACCGACTGGTGCGTTGGACCGTCTTCGCCCAAGCCAATCGAATCATGTGTAAACACATGGACCACACGTTGCTTCATCAACGCTGCCATACGCAACGCGTTACGAGAGTAATCAGAGAAGGTCAGGAAGGTGCCGCCAAACGGCAAATAACCACCATGCAGCGCCATCCCATTCATGATGGCTGCCATACCGAACTCACGCACGCCATAGTTAATGTGGCGACCGAACTGAACCCCTTGCGAGGTCGCGCGCACCGGTACCGCTCCTTTCCAGTCCGTGAAGTTCGAACCGGTCAGATCAGCTGAACCACCCAGCATCTCTGGTAACAACTCAACCAATGCCGTGAGAGCCAGTTGAGAGGCTTTACGCGACGCAATCGTTTCCGCTTTCTCGTTCGTCGCTGCGAGCAACTTGTTTGCAGCCTCTGCGAAACCGCCGGGCAGCTCACCGCGCATACGCCGCGTGAACTGCTGAGCTTGTTCAGGAAATTTTGCAGTATAGGCATCAAAGGATTTTTGCCATTCCGACTGAGACTGAGCCCCAACAGCGCGCTGATCCCAACCTTTGTAGACCGACTCAGGGATTTCAAACGGTGCATGCGACCAGCCAATCGCCGCGCGTGTTGCTGCAATTTCATCGGCGCCAAGTGGCGCGCCGTGCACCTTGTCGGTACCGGCCACATTAGGCGCGCCTTTACCAATTACTGTGCGACAAATCACGAGCGTCGGCCGTACGTTTTGCTTACCCAATTGTTGGGCTTGCTTAAGCGCATAGTCAACAGCATCGACGTCGTGGCCGTTTGCAACGCGCACAATATTCCAGCCGTAGCCCTCGAAGCGTTTGGCTGTGTCGTCAGCAAACCAATTTTCTACTTTGCCATCAATCGAGATGCCATTGTCGTCATAAAGAACAATTAACTTCGACAAACGTAAGGTGCCTGCAAGCGAACACACCTCGTGCGAGATGCCTTCCATCAAACAGCCATCACCGACAAAGGCGTACGTGTGGTGATCAACGATCTTATGATCCGGACGGTTGAACTCAGCGGCAAGCAATGCCTCTGTGAGGGCCATACCTACTGCGTTTGCCAAACCTTGTCCCAAAGGACCTGTCGTCGTTTCAACCCCGTGTGTAATGCCAACTTCTGGATGTCCCGGTGTTTTAGAGTGCAGTTGCCGAAACTTACGCAGCTCTTCCATCGGCAAGTCGTAGCCCGTTAAGTGCAACAAGGCATACAGCAACATCGAACCATGACCATTGGACAGCACAAAGCGATCTCGATTCGCCCAAGCGGGATCGGCCGGGTTGTGTTGCAAATGACGCGTGAACAGCGCCTGAGCCATTTCGGCCATTCCCATCGGTGCGCCCGGATGCCCGGAGTTCGCTTGCTGAACAGCATCCATAGCCAGTGCGCGGATAGCGTCGGCCAGTTTGACAGGGGTGTGGTTGGGTTGGCTCATGCGGTGGGTCCCTGACCTGTAGGCCGCGGGATCAAAAAATGGGTTACAAAACACAAGAGTTTAGCACCCGTATATCCCCCTACACCCCGACTGAGTAGCCTTGATGACAGCTCCACGCTTTTACTGTCAGGACCCGATTTCCGGCAATCAAACCCTCACACTTCCAGCAACGGTTGCGCACCACATTAGGGTGCGTCGCCTGGCCGCGGGTTGTGAAATTGTGCTGTTTGATGGGCGAGGCGGAGAAATCGCCGGAGTGCTTGATTTTGATGGAAAAACCGCTCAAGTGCGGCTGACAGACCATCGCCAAAGAGAGGCTGAACTGGCGGGTAGGCTGACACTTATTCAAGGTCTTCCGTCAGGCGACAAAATGGACTGGGTCATTGAAAAGGCAGTGGAGCTTGGCGTGCAGCGCGTCATCCCGATTGCCGCGCACCGCAGCGTCCTTAAGTTATCCGGCGATCGCCTGACCAAGCGCTTACAGCATTGGCAAGGCATCATCATCGCCGCTTCGGAGCAATGTGGCCGCAATCGTTTGATGCAAGTACTGCCCCCGCAGAGTCTTGAACAAACGTTGACTCAAACAGATTTAGGTTTCGTATTGCTTTGCGATCCCGCCGCCAATGACGATCTGGCTGCTGCGATGCACGGCAACAACGATGCGGCAAGCACTGGTCTCAGTTTCTTAGTTGGGCCCGAAGGCGGCTGGAGTGCGGAAGAGCTCGCTATCGGTCTTCGCCAGCAGGTGAAAAACGTGCGGTTTGGAGCGAGGGTATTACGCAGCGAAACCGCCGGGCTCGCTATGGCAGCCGCCTCCACCGCTCTACTCGGCTGGTAACAAAGCAAAATCGAGCTTTGCCCTAGACAAGAGCGCTAGCTCGGTTCATCGCTCCAATTGCGGACTACGCCAGGCTTAGCATCATCATGCTTCCCGGCATGATGGATGCCGTAGATAAAAACCAACCCATTTTCACGTGCGTAGCTAACCGTGTCGTTGAGGACCTGCAAAAACTGGTGCCCGTCCATCACGATCGCAGGGTCCTCAGAGTGCAACTTATCAAGAACCAGCACCAGACCGCCATCTTTTTGATCTTGCAGCGTATCTCGCAAGCAATCAAACAAACCATCAAAATCGCTACCAAAAAACTGGGGATAATCCACAGCCTTTACGATTGCACGAAAAACAGCCGAGCGACTGCGGGCTTTATCGCAGTCCGCAACACACCAGGCTAGACCGTGCTCTTTGGCCGCAGCGGACATCAGATCGAGCCCGGTCAGAGGATCGAAGTCCCCCCCGCGCTTTAACAGCTGACGCAATGCTGGATCAACCGCCTTACCCATACACATGGCTCCTTGAATAGGTTAGGACAATAACTCGACAGTGGCCGGTTTGGAAGTGGCTAGACACCTTTCTTTGCCAGAAGAATACAAAAATCGATGGCGCAATGCACCCCGCCCACTAGTTTTTGCAGCGTTAGTGGGTCTAAATATTGTATTTTTTCTTTTATTACAGCAACTTAGCTTGCATCGCGCTATGGCGAGGGTCGTTCGCTTCTACGACGGTTAATGCTGTCATATTAACGATACGGCGCACGGTCGCGCTGGTCGTCAAAATATGCACAGGGGCATTCGCTCCCAATAAGAAGGGCCCGACAGCGACATTGCCTCCGGCTGCCGTCTTCAGCAAGTTGTACGCGATATTGCCAGAATCGACGTTCGGGCATACCAGCAGGTTAGCGGAACCTTTTAGGGTAGAAGACGGAAGAATGCGTAAGCGCAATGCTTCGTTCAATGCACAGTCACCGTGCATTTCTCCATCGACCTCAAGCTCGGGGGCTTTCGCTCGAATGATTTCGAGCACTTTTTGCATTTTGCTCCCCGAGGCAGAGCTGCCCGAGCCGAAGTTCGAGCGCGACAGCAACGCCGCTTTAGGTGTCAAATTTAAGCGTCGCATTTGATCGGCCGCCGCAATGGTGAATTCAGCGATCTGTTCGGCAGTAGGGTCGTCATTGATGTGCGTGTCCACTAGCGCCAGCGTCTGCTCAGGTAGAAGCAAAATATTCATCGCAGCGTAGGTGGTGGTGCCCTGACGTTTACCAATCATCTCGTCCACAAACTTTAGATGATCGTGATAGCCACTCACCGTGCCGCAAATCATGCCGTCAGCATCGCCCATTCTCACCATGGTCGCACCGATCAAGGTCAGGCGACGACGCATTTCAACGCGGGCCATTTCCTTGGTGACGCCACTACGACACATTTTTTCCCAGTAAGCGGTCCAATATTGATTAAAGCGCTCGTCGAACTCTGGGTTCGTCACCTCGACGTCCTCACCAAGCCGCAGCCGCAAGCCAAACTTCGAGATGCGATCTTTCAACACAGAGGGTCGGCCAACCAGAATCGGCTTAGCAAGTTTTTCGTCAACGATTACCTGCACCGCACGCAAGACTCGCTCGTCCTCGCCTTCGGTGAACACAATACGTGCGCGTCCGCCCTCGCGCACACGCGACTTGGCGATAGAAAACAAGGGGCGCATAAAAGCACCCGAGCGATAGACAAACTGCTCGAGTTGCTCAACGTAAGCGTCAAGATCAGCAATCGGACGCGTCGCAACTCCACCTTCCATCGCTGCTTTTGCAACAGCCGGCGCAATGCGCACAATCAAGCGTGGATCGAAAGGCTTTGGAATAAAAGAGTTCGGCCCAAAGGACACGTCATAATGCCCGTAAGCCGCAGCGACAACTTCACTTTGCTCTTCTTGCGCAAGCTTGGCAATTGCGACGACAGCCGCCTTTTCCATTTCGCGCGTGATCGTTGTGGCGCCCACATCCAACGCCCCACGAAAAATATAGGGGAAGCATAAGACATTGTTGACCTGATTAGGGTAGTCGGAACGTCCGGTTGCCATCACAATATCGTCACGGACTGCATGCGCTTCCGAAGGAAGGATCTCTGGATTTGGGTTGGCCAAGGCCAAGATCAACGGCCGCGCGCCCATGACCTTCACCATCTCTGGTTTGAGCACGCCACCGGCAGACAAACCAAGAAACACGTCCGCATCAGAAATAATATCTGCAAGCTTGCGGGCATCCGTTTTTTGAGCGAACCGCTCCTTGTCTGGATCCATCAAGGTGGTTCGACCTTCGTACACAACGCCTTCGATGTCTGACACCCAAATATTTTTAAGAGGAAGGCCAAGGTCGACCATCAAGTCCAAACATGCCAGTGCCGCAGCGCCTGCGCCCGACACCACCACCTTTACTTTGTCAATATCTTTACCAACGACTTTCAGTCCATTGATAAATGCAGCTGAGACACAGATGGCAGTACCGTGTTGATCATCATGAAACACCGGTATGCGCAT
>JBILJY010000135.1:0-7583 GCA_044376975.1 Burkholderiaceae bacterium
CAGTGCGTGAGTCCGCTGTAGTGGGTGTGCCGTCAAGACAATGGGGAGAAACGCCCGTCGCCTATGTGGTGCTGCGGCCGCAGACAACGATCGCCGCTGACGCCTTACTTGGTTGGCTCAATGCAAGAGTAGGCAAAACCCAACGTTTAGCTGATTTGCTGTTAGTTGAGAGCCTCCCCCGCAGTGAAATCGGCAAAGTCTTGAAGCGACAGCTACGCGAGGAATACTCAACTAAAAATTAAGCAGCTCCATTTGCGAATTGGAGTCCTATCAACACGACAGCAAGTGGCCCAGCATTGAAGAGGGCATGCAACAACATCGCCGCACCAATCCCGCGTTCCACGCGCATCCAGGCCAATACTTGGCCCGTCACCCACTGGGGGAGTACCAACACCATCATCATCCACCACGCCATCTGCTCAAACTGGAAGTTGTGCAGATGCAAGGCAGCAAAGGCCAGAACCGACGCGTGCATGACCCAAGGGAAATGCCGGCAATAGGCTCTCAGCCAGGGCCACGCCCAGACGCGTGGCATCACGTTCCAGCGCCCAAGCCACCACAGGGTCAATACGGACACGCCCAGCAAACTGCCGGCCCACCATTGCAACCCATTCAAAAAGACCAGGATAAGCACTGGCACCAACCAAAGCGCATGGATCGGACGCCTGAGGCCAAAGCGAAACAACAGCTCCTCCACGATAGGCGCCCAAATTAACGCCAGGAACCAGGGGAGATTGTGCACATCGATCCGATGCGTCGCACCACTCAACTCGAACACGGTCAAAACAAGCGGGCCCAATAAAACGATATTGACGAGCCAAAGCATCGCCGCCCACGCCAGTAATCGCTTGGGTGCGATACCTGGCCACCAATCTGCGTGCCAGGCTCCAAACGCGCGCGACTCGGCAGGACGGTTAGCGAACGTTCTTTTTAGGCTTGGGCGTCTAATGAAACGAAGACACTGCGTCAACTCTTCACGAAACGGCAACAGGCCTGTCGCGCGCGCTTGTGGACTCATGCAGGGTTATCGCGATGCAGTTGTGCAATGGCACGCACAAAGTCGCCCGCAAAAAAAAGTGGCACCACAGCCCGACAACGTGTCAGGCAATCATCAATCGCCATCTTGTCTTCTCGGCGAGGCGGATGTAGAACGAAATCTGCGACCTCTTGGGTCAGATTAAGGGTTCGCGGGTGACCAATGCCCAACCGCAGACGCCAAAAGTCTGCACTACCAAGCACCGATTGGATGTCTCGCAACCCGTTATGGCCAGCGTGGCCGCCGCCTTGCTTGACTTTGACTTGGCCCGGGTACAGATCCAACTCGTCGTGCAACACCAAGATCTCTTGTGCTTCCAGTTTATAAAAACGCGCTAAGGCGCCGACACACTGGCCTGAGCGGTTCATATAGGTTTGAGGCTTAGCAAGAAAGACCTGCTCGGCCTGCACTCGCGCCTTGGCTACTAGCCCTGAAAAAGACTTTTCATTCGTGAAGCTCGCGCGCAAATCCTCTGCAATCGCATCGACCAACCAAAAACCCGCGTTATGACGCGTGCGTTCATAATCCGCACCTGGATTGCCGAGACCCACGATAAGTTTGATTGGTTTAGACATGCCTGCATTAGAAAGCAAAAGCCCCGCTTGCGCAAAACGCTAGCGGGGCGATCAGAACGTAAGGCAACTTGAACCCTAAGGGTTCAGAGCTATTCGATCCTTAAGCGGCAGGGGCTGCAGGGGCTGCGCCTTCTGGCTTGGCATCAGCATCATCGCTTGCGCCACCCTTGACGATTGCAGTCACCAGCACAGGGTTGGTGTCACCACGATGAGGAACATGGGTCACGCCGCTTGGCAACGTGATGTCCACCAAGTGGATCGAACCACCACCAACCAAGTTGCTCAGGTCCACTTCGATGAATTCTGGCAGATTGGCTGGCAAGCAAGAGATGTCGAGGTCAGTCAACACGTGCGAGATGATCGCTGCGCTGATTTTGACGGCAGGCGAAATCTCAGCGTTGATGAAGTGCAGTGGCACCTTGGTGTGCAAGGCTTGATCTGCAGAAACGCGCTGGAAATCCAGGTGCATCACGATTTGCTTGAAGGGATGCCACTGAACCGAACGCAACAGCACTTGCTGGCTTTTGCCTTCAAGTTGCATGTCGAGAATCGATGCGTGAAATTTCTCTTTGCGCAGTGCGTGATAAATTTCGTTGTGATCAAGTTCGATATTGACGGGCTGCTCTTTGCCACCATAAACGATGGCTGGGACGCGGCTCGCACGGCGCAGGCGGCGGCTCGCACTCGTTCCCTGTACGCTGCGTGGGGTTGCATTAAATTGCATGAAAAACTCCAAAAAGGGCGGATATCACCCGGTTAAAACGTTGCCTGACTATCAGTCAACGCGTTTGCCGACCACCGCGACCAGTGGCTGGCAAATTCTTTACGCTCTAGTCAACGAACAGTGAACTCACTGACTCTGCGTTGGAAATTCGTAAAATCGTCTCGCCCAGCAATGCTGCGCAGGATAATTGTCTGATTTTGCCGCAAGCGCGTCCTTCCTCAGACAAAGGAATGGTGTCTGTCACGACAAGCTCGGTGAGCTCAGAACCATTAATGCGTTCGATCGCGCCACCCGACAACACCGCATGCGTACAGTAGGCATAGACTGCTCCTGCGCCGCGCTCTTTGAGCGCTTGCGCTGCCTTACAGAGCGTGCCAGCCGTATCGACCATATCATCCATAATCAAGCAGGTGCGGCCATCGACCTCACCAATAATATTCATGACTTCTGAGACGTTGGCGCGTGGACGACGTTTGTCGATAATCGCCAAGTCCGCCTCCAGCTGTTTCGCTAACGCCCGGGCACGCACCACACCACCAATGTCAGGTGACACGACAACGAGGTTAGTCAAGTTGCGGCGCCAGATATCGCCCAACAGAATCGGACCGGCGTAAATATTGTCGACAGGGATATCAAAAAAACCTTGGATTTGATCGGCGTGTAAATCCATTGTGAGCACGCGATCAACGCCTGCCACCTGCAACATGTTCGCCACAACTTTGGCCGTAATCGCCACGCGTGCAGAACGCGGGCGGCGGTCTTGGCGGGCATAACCAAAATAGGGGATTGCCGCGGTGATACGGCCGGCTGAAGCACGGCGCAACGCATCCACCATCACCATCACTTCCATCAGGTTGTCATTGGTGGGCACACAGGTCGGCTGCAACACGAAAACATCTTTACCGCGGACGTTTTCGTTAATTTCAACCATGACTTCACCATCCGAGAAACGACCTACGGTCATGCGACCCAAGGACATATCTAGGTGATTCACCACATCAACGGCCAGCCGTGTATTGGCGGTGCCGGTAAAAATCATAAAACTATCGTTGGCCATGGTCGAGGCAATCACAGACAGTAAGAATTTAGATGCGGAACAAAAAAGCTGCTGAACAAAGGCTCATCACACGCCGGCTAGTTCAACAGCTTTGCATTTGGGCTGGGGAGGAAGGATTCGAACCTTCGCATGCCGGAATCAAAATCCGGTGCCTTAACCAGCTTGGCGACTCCCCAACTAACTATCAACCCAATCCTGCAGAGGGTGCACATCCAAACCATTACAGACTAAAACAGACTGTATGGGACTTGGCGTGTCCGCCATTGCAGTATCGGAAAAATCCGTACTTATTTTAGCGAGCAATCTCTGGCGAGCACTTTCAGCTAGCGTGGCGTCAGGGAAACTTAAAAATAGACATGCCCCAGACCCTGTCATGCGCGCCTTAAAACCACTCGCACTAAATTCAGCTTTATTTAGCCAATCCAGCGCTTGCCGCACAACTGGGTAACGCTTTAACACGATAGGCTGCAAATCATTGCGCCCAAACCCCAAACTAGTCACAATTTGGCGCCCAGAAAAGTCCATTATTTTGACCGGATCGGTGTTTCTTGTCAAATCCGGATCCTGAAAAATCCCTTGCGTGGGCACATGTTGCGCCGGCTGGACCACCAAATAGGCCTGTTCAGGCAGCTCTACGGTCGTGAGCTTTTCACCAATTCCTTCCGCAAACGCATTTTGCCCATAAATAAACACTGGAACATCGGCTCCCAAACTTAGCCCCAACTGCATCAGAGCCTGTCGATTCAGGCCCGTTCGCCACAATCGATTCAAGGCGATCAATACAGTCGCTGCATCGCTCGACCCGCCCCCAAGCCCCGCACCTGACGGAATATGTTTACGCAGACGAATCTGAGCGCCGAGCTTGGTGCCCGTATGTTGTTGCAAAGCTTTGCCCGCGCGCACCACCAGATCGTCGTCGTGGGCTACTCCCAACATGTCCGTTTCACGAATAATTTGACCGTCACTGCGCGTATCAATATCGAGCAAGTCGGCCAAGTCGATGAGCCGAAACACCGTTTGAATCAAATGGTAGCCGTCTGAACGTCGACCAACAACGTGCAGAAAAAGATTTAGCTTGGCGGGAGCGACGAGGTCATACAGCATCTTGAATCAAGCCCTTACGGCGCTTTTAGGTCCCATCGACCACTAGGCGAATTACGATTTTTTTTGCGTCATCCTGTCGCGAAAGAACCAACAGCCGCGGACCAGAAGCGTCAAAACGCGAGAGCTCTACACGCCAACCGGCTTGCTCGAAGCTCGCGACTCGCCCTTGCTCATCCCGAGTCACTCGCGTCATCGCTGGTTCAACGCTTGTTTGACTACGCAACCAAGTACGCAAATTCTTGACGGGGATCGCCTCGCCCACTGCAGTTTTTACAAGCTCCTCGGGGGTGAGCGCTTCTAATTTAGTGCCATTACTTTGCGTGAGCACGGCACGTTTACCCGTCACCTCAATGCGAGCCAAAATATTGCCGAACGGATTGATTAAATCGAGTTCAAGCCGGCCGTTCGCATCTCGCCAAGAAAAGCCTCCCTGCACCGCTTGCGTGGGAGACAGAGGCTCTTCTACTCGTAAAGCAAACCGTCCGCTTCTGGCAAAGGCATCTAAGGGTTGCGGTGCAAGACTTGCTTGTTGCGTCGCGCACCCAACCAGAGCGATCAGGGTAAAGCCAACAAGTGCCCTCACCCAGACCAATAAAAACGCCACCTTCAAAGGCGCACTCCGAGTCGCTTCGCCGTATCAATCAATGTGGGATTCTTGGGGTCGCGCTGCGCGCCCTCTTTGAGATATTTTTGAGCCTCATCGCGACGCCCAAGTCGCCACAACACTTCGGCAAGATGCGCAGCAATATCAGCCTCAGGGCGTTTGGCATAAGCTTGTTCGAGGTACTCCAACGCTTGTTGGTTATCGCCCATCCTGAACTTCACCCAACCCATGCTATCCAGAATGAAGGGGTCCTTGGGCGCTAAAGACAGCGCACGAGTGATCAGCTCCAGCGCCTCAGGCAAGCGCTGATTTCGATCCGCTAACGAATACCCTAAGGCATTGTGCGCATGCGCGTGTCCGGGCTCAAGCGCAATCACTTCGCGCAAGAGTTTTTCGGTGTCACGCATTTTATTTTCGCGCTCGTACAGCATCGCGAGCTCGTATTTAATCTCAATCGTATCTGGCATCTCTTTATTAGCTGCGTTCAAGCGCTTAATCGCATCGCCAAGCCGATCCGCGTCACGCAAGATCTGAGCGCCCGCCGAAAACCCGAGAATCCGTTCATCATCAGTCTGCGGGCTGCCCGAATCAATCAAGGCAATCGCTTCATCCACTCGGTTCTGGCGCGCACGAATCATTGCCTGTTTGATCCGTGCCGAATAACGCGCTGAGGGGTCTTCAATTTTGGCGAGCAAACTAACAGCCTCATCGAGTTTGCCCTGCTCATCAGCAATTTGTGCGTAAAGTTGATATGCCTCAGCAAGTGCAGAGGGCGCGTCAGTTGCGCCAGGAGCAGACCCGCGCTGCCGCTGCGTCTGGACGGTGACAAACTGCTCCAGAAAACCTCGCGCCTGCTCCAACTTTTTGGCACGGTACGCGACCTGAGCCTGGACGAACAGCAAGTCGAAATCTTCTGGCGATCGCTTAGCCATGGATTGGAGTTCATTCATTGCGGTGTCGTACTGCCGCAAATCCGTCATATGACTAACCATCATCAAGCGCAAACGACGCGCCTGAGGCTGTGCAGCGGCAAAAGCCGCCGCATCACGTAGCGCTACCGCTGGGTCAACCCCTAACCCGTACTCAAAAACGCGCATCGCCGCTTCTTCCGAGCGTGGCGCAACGGCAAGGGCTTTACGCGCCTCTTCCAACGCGCGTTCGCGATCTGCGGCCGCACTGGCCATGTCAGCAAGCGCCAGGTGCGCAGCAAGCGTGTTGCCCGCTGTACTTTCCGCAATCGCAGTTGATAGGATACTCAGCGCATTACGCTTGTCTGGCATACGGCTCAAGATATGAGCTGCTTGTGCGATGCCGACACTTTTGTCTGCCGTTGCATCAATTTGCTTACGCAATGCCGTTGCAAGACCGCTCGTCTGTCCGGAGGCAGCTGCGAGCGTCATTTCAGTAGAGGCAGCCTCAGGGTCATCCGGCGTAATCCTTAACCAAACGCGCGCGGAATCCAACGCACCAGGCAAATTTCCGCCTCCGAGATAAAACTCAAGCGCTCTGCGGGCAAGACGATAGTCGCCGACCTCACGCGCTAGCTCCAACATCGTTTTGCCCGCAGACAAAAACGACCCTCGCTGCGCCGCGATCTCGGCAGCCAATATTCGAAATAAAAGGGAGGATGTCAGCGTGACTTCGGGCAACTGGCCAAAGCGTAAATGGATCTCTTCAGACTCCGCTACGCGAGGCTGAACCTGAAGAGGAGTGCTTTGAGAGGTTCCTTTGGTCTGCCCCGCTTGCGCCCAAACCGGCGACACAAGAAGTGAGATCGACACTGCCACGGGCAAGGTAGCAAGCCAAAGGGTAATACGAAATTTAAACGACGACTTCACGCGAACCGCCTAGTTGGTGGCACAATCAACTGACTCAGTGACAAGATGTTAGCACTCGACCATGCCAGAACTACCAGAAGTTGAAACAACTCGTATAGGAATTGACGCCGTTGCAACAGGGCGAGTGCTCCAGCGCCTGGTCGTACACGACTCGCGCATGCGCTGGCCTATCCCTGCAGGGCTGCCGGAATGGGTGAAAGAGCAGAAGGTCAATGCCTGCCGGCGCCGAGGGAAATACCTGCTGTTGGAGTTCGATCGGGGCACCCAACTGATCCACTTGGGGATGTCCGGCTCGCTGCGCAGCGTCCAAACTGGCGAGATATTGCGCAAACATGATCATGTTGAATGGCATTTTGAGCACCTCACCCTGCGCCTGCATGACCCCAGACGATTTGGCGCTGTGCTTTGGCACCCAGCCGAGGACGGTCCAGTCGAGCGGCACCCCTTGCTACAAAAACTTGGGATTGAGCCCTTTGACCCCTGCTTTAACGCAGAGCACCTGCGCAAAGGCTTTGCGGGGCGACAAATGGCGGTTAAACAGGCCTTACTGGCGGGCGATGTCGTGGTGGGCGCTGGAAATATTTACGCCTCAGAGTGCCTATTCCGCGCAAAAATTCACCCCGCCACCCCCGCGGCACGCCTATC
>JBILJY010000136.1:0-7571 GCA_044376975.1 Burkholderiaceae bacterium
CTAGCGAAGTGCCGCCTCGATGAGTTGTCGCGCAATACTGACTGGATCTGGCAGCAAAGGTAACGCCTCGCGCGAGAACCAGTCAGCCGCTTCGATTTCGGATGGATCTGGAGTGATCGTGCCACCAGCGTAGTCTGCGAAGTAAGCGATCATCAAGGAGTTCGGAAACGGCCACGGCTGGCTCTTGAAATACCGCAGGTTTGTGATCTCTATACCAACCTCTTCCCTTACCTCACGCACCGCACATTGTTCAAGTGTTTCACCGGGCTCTACAAAACCGGCTAGTGCGCTGAACACACCTGGCTTGAAGTGCGGGCTGCGTGCAAGCAACAAGTCATTGCCACGCTCAACAAGGACCATCACCGCGGGCGATATTCTGGGATAGGCGATCAACCGGCAAGACGGGCACTCCATCGCAAACTCGGTGGTTTTCATTATCGTAGGGGTCCCGCAATGCCCACAGTACTGATGGTTCTTTTGCCAATCAATCATCTGGGTCGCTCGACCGGCTAAAGCAAAGGCCTCTGCCCCCTCCGAACCAAAAATACTACGAACGGGTCGTAATTCACCTACAAGGTGTACGGGTATTTGATCTGCTTCGATGGCGTAACATGGTTTGCCCTGCCACTGACCAATCAATAGCGGGCTATGCGGCAAATCAAAATCTGAAGCCCGTGCGAGGGGAAACACATCCCCAGATTCACCTTGCGTTGAGATAAAAACTTGATTGCTATGCCGGACAATCCAGTAGGTTAAGTCGCTCATTAAGGTTCTCAAAAAAATAATGCTCGCTAAGCCTCACGCGAGTCTTAGACTAGGAATCCGCGTATTGTATTCTTACAGACACACAGAATCACGCTTAGAGTCACCCTATCCGGGCTGACGCAAGCACTAAGGCAACCATGAACGCACCACTCAACAGCACTTCTCAGGCAGCCCTAGCAAAGGTATCTCTAGAGGACAAGTACACACAGTCTGAGGGGAACGCTTTTATGAGCGGGATTCAGGCGCTTGTTAGGTTACCCATGTTGCAGCAGGTTCGCGACGCCTCCATAGGCTTGGACACTGCTGGTTTTATTAGTGGTTATCGCGGCAGTCCCCTCGGTGGTTACGATCAAGCCCTTTGGTCAGCAAAAAAACACTTAGCAAAGCACAACATCGTTTTTCAGCCTGGGGTGAACGAAGAGCTTGCCGCCACTGCAATTTGGGGCACACAACAGCTTGACCTGTTCCCCACTAAAAAGAAGCATGACGGTGTCTTCGGGATTTGGTACGGCAAAGGCCCTGGCGTAGACCGATGCTCAGATGTATTCAAGCACGCAAACATGGCAGGGACTGCTAAGTTTGGCGGGGTAATTGCCATCGCAGGCGATGATCACGCCGCGAAAAGTTCGACAGCCGCCCATCAGAGTGATCACATTTTCAAGGCCTGCGGTTTTCCGGTTTTTTTTCCCAGCGATGTCCAAGGAATTTTGGACATGGGTGTGCATGCTTTAGCGCTCAGCCGTTTCTCTGGCTTATGGGCGGGCATGAAAACCATTCAAGAGGTCGTCGAATCGAGCACAAGCGTCGATATCAACCACGATCGTGTCAAGATCGTGATGCCAGAGGACTTCATCTTGCCTACCGGAGGTCTACATCTGCGTTGGCCTGACAGTCCGCTCGAGCAAGAAGCGCGCATGATGGAATACAAGTGGTATGCCGCACTGTCTTACGTTCGCGCGAACCACCTTAACCACACAACCATCCAAGGCCCCAACGATCGTATCGGTATTATTGCCAGCGGTAAAGCGTATCGCGACACATGCCAAGCCTTATTAGACCTCGGCTTAGATCATGCTGCTTGCCAACGATTAGGCATCCGACTCCATCAAGTAAACGTCGTCTGGCCGCTTGAACCGACTATCACGCGAGAATTCGCACTCGGTCTAAAAGAAATACTCGTTGTCGAAGAGAAGCGACAAATCATTGAGTACCAAGTCAAAGAAGAGCTCTACAACTGGCGCGCAGATGTACGTCCTGACGTCCTAGGTAAATTTGATCAGACACCTGGGGATCACACAGGTGGAGAATGGTCGCTCAGCAACCCAGCGGGCAACTGGCTACTGCGTGCAAACGCAGATCTAACGCCCTCACTCATCGCGCAGGCGATTGCTCACAGACTTGAGCAACATGCATTGCCCGAGGATATTCGCGCTCGCATTCAAGCACGGCTTTCGATCATTCAAGCGAAAAAACAGTCCTTGCTACAGGTTGATCCAAGTACGGGAGAGCGGCCACCTTGGTTTTGTAGCGGCTGTCCGCATAACACCAGTACGCGCGTCCCTGAAGGCAGTCGTGCCCTCGCCGGAATCGGTTGCCACTACATGGTGATCTGGATGAATCGGGATACGGTGACCTTCACCCAGATGGGTGGAGAAGGCGCACCCTGGGTCGGCCAAGCACCTTTCATTAACGAAGAACATGTCTTTGCCAACATTGGCGACGGCACCTGGTTTCACAGCGGCTCCTTAGCGATTCGGCAAGCGATCGCCGCGGGCGTCAATATCACGTATAAGATCCTTTACAACGATGCAGTTGCGATGACCGGTGGACAACAAGTTGGTGAGCGGCCAGAAGGCTTATCGGTTCCACAAATCGTCAAGAGTTCCGTGGCGGAGGGAGCACAACGCGTTGTCGTCGTGACCGATGTTCTTGAACGCTATGAGGGCGTCAAGCTCGAGGCGGGTGTCGAGGTTTTTCACCGCGATGAACTTGACCGTATTCAGCGCGAATTACGAGAAGTGCGCGGCACCACAATCATCGTCTACGACCAGACCTGCGCGACGGAAAAGCGCCGACGTCGCAAGTCGGGTAAGCTCGAAGATCCCAAACGTGTTGTTGTGATTAATGAACTGGTATGTGAAGGCTGTGGCGACTGCTCCAGTAAAAGTAACTGTCTTTCCGTCGAACCGCTCGAAACAGAGTTTGGGCGTAAGCGGCAAATCAATCACAGTAGCTGCAATAAGGATGAGTCTTGTCTGAATGGATTTTGTCCAAGCTTTGTTGTGTTAGAGAACGCCACTCCGCGCAAACGTACACCAACATCAATCGCCACGACTAATGAGCAAGTACTCTTTAAGGATCTATCTGAACCAGTACTGCCAGATTGCCAAGCGCCCTATCGTATTGTCGTGGCGGGTGTCGGCGGCACGGGTGTCATCACCATCGGGCAACTCTTGGGAATGGCTGCGCATATTGAAGGCAAAGGAATCATCACGCAAGACTCCGCCGGCTTGGCGCAGAAAGGTGGTGCGACCTGGAGCCATGTGCAGATTGCAGAGAGTCCGGCCACACTTAGCGCAACCAAGGTAGACATCGCCCAGGCAAATTTGATTCTGGCTTGTGATGGAATCGTCGCGGCAAATGCCGCCACACTCACTTATATGCAAGCGGGACGCACAAACGTAGCATTGAACACTCATGCGACGCCAACAGCTGGCTTTGTTCAAAGTCCGGATTGGAAAGCACCTAACCATGCTTGCACAACAGCCATCGAACAGACTGTCGGTGCGGAACACCTAGCTAGCCTCAATACGAGCGCCCTTGCATTGTCCAAACTTGGTGATTCGATTTATGCCAATCCAATGCTTCTAGGGTTTGCGTGGCAGAAGGGATGGATTCCGCTTTCGAGAGAAGCCTTGCAACAGGCCTTAGTCCTCAATAATGTTCAAGTCGAGCGCAATTTACAGGCGTTTGATTGGGGACGTGCAGCCGCACTCGGTCGCCTCGAGAACTTACTAAGCCTCCAAGAGACGCCAGTGAGCTTCACGCCTCGCAAGAGCCTTGAAGAGTTGATCGCCGTACGTGAGGAGTTTCTCACACACTATCAGAATGTTACCTACGCTAAGTCCTATCGTGATTTCGTCTCGCAAGTTCATCAAGCTGAACAACAGCTAGGTTCAGGAAAACGCTTAGCGACTGCCGTGACGCGCTATCTTTTTAAGCTAATGGCCTATAAAGATGAGTATGAAGTCGCACGTCTACACATACAGACAGCATTCGAAGAGAGGCTACGCGCGCAGTATGAACCAGGCTTTCAAATCGCCCACCATCTCGCACCACCACTACTCTCCGCGAAAAACACCAAAGGTGAGTTGATCAAGCGCCGATTCGGGCCATGGATACGACCGCTCTTGCGTGGCGTTGCCATGCTGAAATTTTTGCGAGGAACGCCACTTGACCTTTTTGGTTATAGCGACGAGCGGCGTGAGGAACGTGCCGCGATCGATGCCTACAAAGAAACAATTCTAGAATTGCTCGCCTCTTTGAACCAAGACAATCTCGAGCTAGCAGTTCAGATTGCCTCGATTCCTGAGAACATTCGCGGTTACGGACATGTCAAAGCGCGTCACGTTGCGAGCGCACAAGAAAAACAGACAGAATTATTGTCGCGCTGGCGTGCGTAACGAACACACAACGGACACGGCAATAAAAGGCGCTGCGCAATAAGCGCAGCGCTACATCGTCTCTGCAAACAGCTCGCGACCGATCAGCATACGCCGGATTTCACTTGTCCCTGCACCAATCTCATAGAGTTTTGCATCACGCCAAAGCCGACCGACTGGATATTCGTTTGTGTAGCCGTTTCCACCCAGTAGCTGAACAGACTCGCCCGCCATCCAGGTCGCTTTTTCAGCGCAATACAAAATAACACCCGCTGCGTCTTTGCGCACAGAACGCTGATGTCCACCACCCTGAGCATCGAGCCGATCAAGTGTCCTTCCCACCGCATAACAATAAGCACGGCAGGCCGAGTAGGTCGAATACATATCTGCCAGCTTGCCTTGAATCAGCTGAAACTCACCGATGGACTGCCCGAACTGTTTACGCTCATGTACATACGGTAAGACCACATCCAAACAGGCACCCATGATGCCAAGTGGTCCAGCCGCCAGCACCGCACGCTCGTAATCTAGACCACTCATTAACACCTGTACGCCACCGTCGAGCGCACCGAGAATATTCTGTTCCGGGACAAACACGTCTTGGAAAACCAGTTCACCGGTGTGGGACCCACGCATACCAAGCTTATCGAGCTTCTGCGCGATAGAAAACCCAGGCATATCCTTATCGACTAGAAAGGCAGTGATCCCTCTCGCACGTTTGTCAGGGTCGGTTTTGGCATACACCACTAACGTCTGCGCATCTGGCCCGTTGGTGATCCACATTTTGTGGCCATTAAGGAGATAGCCGCCCTGCACCGCTGTCGCACGTAAAGACATATTGACGACGTCAGAGCCTGCGCCAACTTCACTCATTGCTAGCGCACCCACATGTTCGCCAGAGATTAAAGACGGCAGCAGTCGCGCACGTTGCTCTGCGGTGCCATTGCGCGAGATCTGATTAACACAGAGGTTGGAATGCGCACCGTAAGATAGTCCGACTGAGGCACTGGCGCGCGAGATCTCTTCCATCACGATCATATGGGCCAGATAGCCCATCTCTGCGCCTCCATACTCGGCACTCGCTGTCACGCCCAGCAGTCCCATCGCCCCCATCTTTTGCCAAAGGTCCATGGGAAACTGATCGGAGCGATCAATCTCGGCAGCACGCGGCGCAATCTCTTTGCGTGCAAACTCTCGAACCGCGTCACGCAACGCTACGAGATCATCAGACAAACCACAGTCCAGTTCGATTGACATCGTCATTTTTAACTCTTGTCTAGTGCAGCAAATATTAGGGAGTATTAGTGAACAAGTGTAAACCGCTCAAACGTCAGAATTTTCAAAAATCACGACTCTTTTTGTGTCATAAGCGGACTTAGCTGACTAAACTGATAATTGCCAAGAAATCAATAGGAAGATTGCCATGAATAAGCCTCTAGCCCTTGTGTTTGGTGGATCGCGGGGTATCGGCGCTGCGTGCGTCAAAATACTACACCGCGATGGGTACCGCGTAGCTTTCACATACCTTACACAACCATCCTCAGCCAAATCCTTCGAAATCCCACAAGAGATCAAGGCTTATGAAACAGATATCCAAGACCCAGAGGCGGTCGCCAATTTTTTTACAAGCACAGTGACCGACTTCGACAGCGCGCCCGATCTGATCGTCATGAATGCCGGCATCAACCTACCCTATGCACCCATGGGACAGTACAGCCACGAGAATTTTAAAAAAATAATCGGTGTTAATTTGTTTGGCGCATTTAATGTCTTATACGAAGCGGCCAATCACGTGAAAGATGGCGGATCAATCATCGCCATCACCACATCGATGGTACGTCATGCAGTACCTGGTGCAGCAGCCTACACCGCATCTAAAGCTGGAGTCGAGGCAATCATTCGATCGATGGCGAAAGAGCTCGCACCTCGTCAGGTGCGCGTCAATGCTGTAGCGCCTGGATCCATCGACACAGATCTCTTTCATGCAGGAAAGACTGAGGAAGCGAAAGCACGCTCAGCTGCACTCAGCCCCTTTAACCGCATCGGCACCTGCGAAGAAGTCGCCGAAGTCGTCAGCTTTGTTGCTTCTAACAAAGCTTCATGGGTGCACGGCCAAATCATCCAACCAAACGGAGGGATGGTTTAACGTTGTACTAAAGCGTGCGACCGAGCGCCTTAAAAAACAACTCAGATTGCAGGCGCTCGCCAATAGTCTGTGCCCCAACATGGGCAGCCAGTCTCACGTCAACGGGTGCTAGCGGCAGACCCGTAGACATCGCCAGCACCTGCATCATGCAGGCGCGCTCAAGAAAATATAAATCGTCGTAGGCGTAATCCATGCGTTCAGCGCAAACTACTACGCCATGATTACCTAAAAACACAACGTCTGCACCTTGCATGGCATTGGCAATCCGCTCACCTTCCTGCGCATCCAACGCAAGGCCGTTATAGTTTTTATCAACTGCCACACGACCATGAAAGCGCATCGCGTTCTGAGATAACGTCGTATCTAACACTCTGCGCTCAGTTAAAGTGAGTGCGGTGGCGTAAGGCATATGAGTGTGCAAGACACAGGCTTTGCCCGCAATCTGATGCACGGCGGCGTGAATAAACATGGCCGTGGGTTCAACCGGATGATGGCCGGCGAGCGCTGCGCCCTGCGTATCCACCATCACAATATCATCGGCCTGAACTTCACTCCACAACAAACCACGCGGATTCAACAAAAAGCGGCCGCTTTGATCGGGAATCTCGACGCTAAAGTGATTGCAGACGCCTTCGGACAAGCCATGAAAAGCTGCCGCGCGCAACGCTAAGGCCAAATCTTCGCGCAGTTTCCGCACTGAAGGGCTATCGAAATCGGCTTTGTGCTTAGTAGTAGACATTCAAGACTCCTGATCCTAATTTGTATACGTTTGCTGCAAGGCGCGTTCGATGCGATCGAACGCGACCGTTGTTTTTGGAACTTTAAAGGAAAACCAACTACGCACATCCTCTTCGAGCGCAAGGCCGTGCATATAGTTGTAAATTGCCTTTTTTAAGCCAACGCCTAGTGCTGCGTGGTCTACACCCGTCGGATCAATAAAGCCAACATCGTTCTTCGCAAAACTCACTGGCGGGAGCGGCTTGAGTGTTACACCATAT
>JBILJY010000137.1:0-7561 GCA_044376975.1 Burkholderiaceae bacterium
GGGTGTGCGAATCGCCGCCCGTTCCAACTGTGTCAGGCAAGAGCATGCGGTTGAGCCAAGAGTGAATCACGCCGTCGCCTGGGCGCAGCGAAATACCGCCACGGTTGCTCATGAATTGCGGCAACGTGTGCTGGGTCTTCACGTCGACCGGTTTTGGATAGGCTGCGGTGTGGCAGAACGACTGCATAACCAAATCAGCAGAAAAGCCCAAACATGCGAGGTCTTTTAGTTCGTCGCGTGTCATCGGCCCCGTTGTATCCTGACTCCCAACGGATGTCATCAATGGTTCACAGTAGGCGCCTGGGCGAACGCCTTGGCCCTCTGGCAAGCCACAAGCACGCCCCACCATCTTCTGGGCAAGTGTGAAGCCTTTTTTGCTCTCAGCCGGCTTGGTTGGCAAGCGGAAGAGGGTTGACGCAGGCAAACCAAGTGCCTCGCGCGCCTTGGCAGTCAATCCGCGACCAATAATCAGCGGAATACGGCCGCCGGCACGAACTTCGTCGAACAGAACGTCGGATTTGACTTCAAACTTCGAAATCACTTTGCCATCTTTCAGTGCTTGGCCTTCATAGGGGCGCAGTTCAACGACGTCGCCCATATTCATGTTGGAGACATCCAGTTCGATTGGCAGAGCTCCTGCGTCTTCCATCGTGTTGTAGAAGATCGGTGCAATCTTGTTGCCCAAACATACGCCACCAAAACGCTTGTTCGGTACGAAAGGAATGTCTTCGCCAGTAAACCAAAGAACAGAGTTTGTCGCCGACTTGCGTGATGAGCCCGTGCCAACGACGTCGCCAACGTAGGCGACGAGGTGGCCCTTCTTCTTTAAATCGTTGATGAACTTGATCGGTCCAATTTTGCCGGGTTCTTGTGGCTCAATTCCAGGACGTGGGTTCTTGAGCATCGCCAGAGCGTGCAAGGGAATGTCAGGACGGCTCCAGGCGTCAGGTGCGGGCGAAAGGTCATCCGTGTTTGTTTCGCCAGTCACTTTGAGAATCGTGACGGTCAAGCTCTTTGGAACTTCAGGACGGCTGGTAAACCATTCGGCATCAGCCCAGCTTTGCATGACAGCTTTCGCGTTTGCATTGCCCTTCCTGGCTTTTTCTTTGACGTCATGGAATGCGTCAAACATCAATAGTGTTTTCTTCAGGCCTTCTGCGGCGATCTTGCCTACTTCGGCATCGTCGAGCAACTCGACCATCGGCCCGATGTTGTAGCCGCCAAGCATGGTGCCCAGTAGCTCAGTCGCCTTCGCGCGCGAGATGAGGGAACACTTTTCTTTGCCGCTCGCCACTGCAGCTAGGTAGGCTGCCTTCACCTTAGCTGCCTCGTCTACGCCCGCTGGGACGCGGTGCGTAATGAGTTCGACCAGCGCTTCGCCCTGACCGGCCGGAGGCGATTCCAACAGCGCAATCAGATCTGCTGTTTGTTGAGCTGATAGGGGAAGGGGAGGAATACCGAGGGCTGCGCGTTCGGCAACATGTTGGCGATAGGCTTCGAGCATGGGAGCGCCTTTGAGGTGAGGAAAATGAGTAAGTTAGATTGTAAAGTGAAGCGGGTCGAGCGGCAAGTGTCTTATATCTTATATAAGACTTGATTTAAAATAAGTCTTAGCTATGTTTGTTTGGTCGCGGGTCTAGGCTACCAGAGCGGCATATTCCGGATGACGCTGGATATAAACCGCAGCGTAGCTGCAGCGGGGGACAACTTTCCAACCCTGTTGTTTGGCGTGCTCCAACGCAAAGCGTGTGATCTCGCCCGCCAAACCGCGTCCCCCTAAGGCCTCTGGGACCCCAGTATGCGTGATGGTCATAGTGTCGTTTGTTAGCGCGTAGTCTAGAACACAGCGGTGACCTTCGATCATGAGAAAGAAGCGGTTTGCTGCAGCGTCGTGTTTGATGTCGTGCATTATTTGGATCCCAAGATGAGGGTGGCCCAAAGAGTCACCATCGAGACGAGTCCAATGATACAACTCCCCCAAAGTCCAACAATGGGCCAACGCACACTCATTGGGATCTCTTTAGGATCCACATGGGATAGCAGTTGATTGGCATTCTTTGCAAACCAAAGGTTGGTACGTGAAAATAACGTGCGCAAAAAATAATCCAAAACAATGGTGAGCCGAATGCTGATTGTGAATTGGTTAAATTTTTTTTCGCGAAGGTAGGGGTGCTTATACAGTTGATTCGCTTCTTTGATTTTAAAGAGAAATAAATAGACGCCCGAGATCACAAAGACAAAGCTGCAAGTGATAAAGAGGCTGAAACTAAAAGTCAGTGCAACGGCAATATACTCAGGCATAGTGTGGCACCCGAACATAGCCTTCCATTAAAACGCGTGCGCTGCGACTCATAATTGCTTTGGTGACTTTCCATTCGCCATCGATCAGTGCCGCTTCTGCGCCAACCCGTAACGCGCCGGACGGATGACCAAAGCGGACGGCATCACGTTTGCCGCCGCCGGCCGCAAGGTTAACGGTGGTACCTGGTATGGCGGCCGCGGCGCTAATAGAGACTGCAACCGTTCCCATCATCGCGTGATGTAACTTGCCCATTGATAGAGCGCGCACCAACACATTTACATCTCTTGCAGCAACCGGTTTCCCGCTGGAGGAAACGTAGTCGGTCGGCTTGGCGACAAAGGCGACCTTGGGCGTGTGCTGGCGCTTTGCTGCCTCGTCCAGATGTTTGATCAAGCCCATGCGTAACGCGCCATATGCACGGATTTTCTCGAACATGGCAAGTTTCTCGGGATCGCCATTGATGTCGTCTTGCAACTCAGTCCCCGTACATCCAACTGCGGCAGCGTCCACAAAAATGGTGGGTATGCCTGCGTTAATCATGGTTGCCTTGAGAGTTCCCACGCCAGGAACCTCAAGGTCATCGATCAAGTTACCTGTTGGGAACATAGAGCCGCCTGCACCTTCCTCGTCAGCGGCTGGATCCATGAATTCAAGTTGTACCTCTGCGGCAGGGAAGGTGACACCGTCAAGCTCAAAGTCGCCAGTCTCTTGTACAGCACCGTTAGTCATCGGAACATGGGCGATGATCGTCTTGCCGATGTTCGCCTGCCAAACGCGCACAGTGCAAATGCCGTTTTGCGGAATACGGCTGGGATCGATTAAACCGTTGCTAATCGCGAACGGACCAACTGCCGAAGAGAGATTGCCGCAGTTACCGGTCCAGTCTATAAAGGGCTTGTCGATGGACACTTGACCAAACAGATAGTCGATGTCGTGATCAGGACGGGTACTTTTTGAGAGGATGACGGTCTTGCTCGTGCTCGAGGTCGCTGCACCCATACCATCCGTTTGTTTGCCATACGGGTCTGGGCTGCCAATCACGCGCATCAGAAAGGCATCGCGCGCCGCGCCTGGAACTTGTGCGTCTTTGGGTAAATCTAGTAGACGAAAAAATACACCCTTACTCGTACCGCCGCGCATGTAAGTCGCTGGAACTTTTATTTGTGGTGCATGGGACATGTCATAACTTCCTGAAAAAGATTCTTTGTGCGGTTGCTTTCTGCTTTAAGCGGCTGCTGTGGATTCAAGAAAGTCCTGCGCAAAACGCTGCAACACACCGCCGGCTTCATAAATCGAGACTTCTTCGGCCGTATCCAGTCGACAGGTCACGGGGACCTCAATTCGCTCACCGTTCTTACGAGTGATGACGAGCGTCAGGGTCGCAAGTGGTACGCGTTGACCGATCACGTCGTACATTTCTGTACCATCTAATTTTAGTGTGTTGCGATCGACGCCAGACTTGAATTCCAGGGGCAGAACGCCCATGCCCACGAGGTTCGTGCGATGGATACGTTCAAAGCCCTCTGCCACAATGGCCTCAACGCCTGCGAGGCGAACACCTTTGGCCGCCCAGTCACGTGACGAGCCTTGTCCGTAGTCAGCACCTGCAACGATGATCAGAGGCTGTTTGCGCTCCATGTAGGTTTCAATCGCTTCCCACATGCGTGTCACCTTACCCTCGGGTTCAATGCGCGCGAGTGAGCCTTGCTTGACCTTGCCGTTCTCTATCGCCATCTCATTGATGAGCTTAGGGTTGGCGAAGGTTGCACGCTGCGCGGTGAGGTGATCTCCCCGATGCGTGGCGTACGAGTTGAAGTCTTCCTCAGGCAGGCCCATCTTGTGCAGATATTCACCTGCGGCGCTGTCCATCATGATGGCGTTCGAGGGTGACAAGTGGTCTGTGGTGATGTTGTCGCCAAGCAGAGCCAGTGGACGCATGCCCTTCAGAGTCCGTTCGCCAGCAAGCGCACCTTCCCAATAGGGCGGGCGACGAATGTAGGTGCTCTGTGCGCGCCAATCGTAAAGGGGGCTCAACTTCTCTCCGCTGTCAACGCTCACCGCGAACATCGGCTCGTACACTTTGCGAAATTGTGCTGGCTTTACGCTCGACGCGACAATTGCGTCGATCTCTGCATCCGTTGGCCAGATGTCTTTAAGCGTCACGGGCTTGCCTTGCTGGTCGATACCCAAGACATCTTTTTCAATATCAAAGCGGATCGTACCTGCGATCGCGTAGGCAACGACAAGCGGGGGGGATGCGAGAAATGCCTGCTTGGCGTAGGGGTGAATGCGCCCGTCGAAGTTACGGTTGCCAGACAGCACCGCTGTCGCGTAGAGGTCGCGATCAATGATTTCTTGTTGAATTACCGGATCGAGCGCGCCGCTCATGCCGTTGCACGTGGTACAGGCGAAGCCGACGATGCCAAAGCCGAGTTTCTCGAGCTCTGAAAGTAGCTTTGCATCTTGCAAATAGAGTTCAACCGTTTTAGATCCTGGTGCCAACGAGCTCTTGACCCATGGCTTGCGCGTCAGTCCGCGCGCATTCGCATTGCGTGCGAGTAGGCCAGCGGCGATCACGTTACGCGGATTACTTGTGTTGGTGCAGCTGGTGATGGCGGCAATGATGACTGCGCCATCGGGCATCAAACCAGGCTCGTTCTCGATCTTGCCAGAGATACCTAAGGCTTTGAGTTCGGTTGTGGGCACGCGTCTATGTGGGTTAGAGGGGCCGGCGATATTACGCACAACGCTCGAGAGGTCAAAGCGCAGCGTGCGCTCGTATTCAGCGCTCTTGAGACTATCTGCCCAGAGTCCTGCTTGCTTGGCGTAAGTCTCGACCAGTTTCACTTGAGCCTCTTCACGCCCAGTGAGGGTGAGGTAGTCAATCGTTTGCTGATCGATGTAGAACATGGCGGCTGTCGCGCCATACTCAGGTGTCATATTCGAAATCGTTGCGCGATCACCAAGCGTTAAGTGTGAAGCGCCTTCACCGAAAAACTCCAGGTAAGACGATACGACTTTTTGGTTACGTAAGAATTCTGTTAAAGCTAATACGAGGTCAGTGGCTGTGATGTTGGGTTGCAGCTTACCGGTGAGTTCCACGCCAATGATGTCAGGCAGACGCATCCAGGAGGCGCGACCAAGCATGACGCTTTCTGCCTCCAAGCCACCTACACCGATTGCGATCACGCCCAAGGCGTCTACGTGCGGTGTGTGACTGTCGGTACCGACGAGTGTGTCAGGGAAAGCCACGCCGTCCATTGCATGGATAACCGGCGACATACGCTCCAGATTGATCTGGTGCATGATGCCATTGCCCGGTGGGATCACATCTACGTTTTTGAAGGTCTTCTTGGTCCAGTTAATAAAATGGAATCGATCTTCGTTGCGTCGATCTTCAATCGCGCGGTTCTTTTCAAACGCATCAGGATCAAAGCCACCGCACTCCACCGCCAGCGAGTGGTCAACGATCAGCTGCGTGGGCACAACAGGATTGACTAAAGCGGGGTCGCCGCCCTGTGCTGCAATCGCATCCCGCAAGCCTGCCAGGTCAACTAAAGCAGTTTGACCCAAAATGTCGTGACAAACGACGCGAGCGGGAAACCACGGAAAATCGAGGTCACGCTTGCGTTCGATGATTTGCGACAGCGATGCAGTCAGCGTAGCTGGGTCACATCGACGTACAAGATTCTCGGCCAATACACGGGAGGTGTAGGGCAGTTTGTCGTAGGAACCTGGCTTGATTGCATCAACGGCGGCACGCGTGTCAAAGTAATCAAGCTTGGTGCCCGGCAGGGGTTTGCGGTTTGCAGAGTTCATATCAGCGACGTTTAGCGAGTGGTACAAATTTTTGATCATCGGGTCCGACATAGTTAGCGGCCGGGCGAATAATCTTGTTGTCGATACGCTGTTCGATAATGTGTGCTGACCAACCAGCCGTACGTGCGATCACGAAAAGCGGCGTGAACATTGCTGTGGGTACACCCATCATGTGATATGACACTGCCGAGAACCAGTCGAGGTTCGCGAACATTTTCTTGGCATCCCACATTACACCCTCGAGACGATCCGCGATGTCATACATCTTGGTCGTACCTGCCTTCTTCGATAAACGCAGGGCAACGTCTTTGATGACCTTGTTGCGAGGATCGGAAATCGTATAGACAGGGTGGCCAAAACCGATAACGACTTCTTTGTTTTCGACACGCGCACGAATGTCTGCTTCTGCTTCATCGGGCGTTTCGTAGCGCTTCTGAACTTCGAAGGCGACTTCGTTCGCGCCGCCATGCTTTGGTCCGCGCAGCGCGCCGATACCGCCCGAGATCGCGGAGTACATGTCTGAGCCTGTTCCTGCGATGACGCGGCAGGTGAAGGTCGAGGCGTTGAACTCGTGCTCTGCGTACAGGATCAATGAGGTATGCATGGCGCGAACCCAGTCTTCATTAGGTTTCTTGCCATGTAGCAGGTGCAGGAAGTGTGCGCCAATTGAATCGTCGTCCGTTTGTACGTCAATGACACGACCGTTATGGCTGTAGTGGTACCAGTACAGCAGAGCCGAGCCCAGGTTGGCCATCAGGCGGTCGGCGATGTCGCGTGCATCGGGAATGTTGTGGTCGTCTTTCTCTGGCAGGATGCAGCCCAGAGTGGAGGCAGCTGTGCGCATGACGTCCATCGGGTGGCTCGCAGCCGGTAACGACTCGAGCACTGTTTGTAGTTGCGCAGGCAAGCCGCGTAGTGAGCGCAGTTTTGCTTTGTAGGCAGTCAGTTCTGCTTTGTTGGGAAGCTTGCCGTGAATCAACAAGTGTGCGATTTCTTCGAACTCGCTGGTATCTGCGAAATCGAGAATATCGTAGCCACGGTAGTGCAGGTCGTTACCGCTGCGACCCACAGTGCACAGTGCGGTATTACCGGCAGTCACACCTGATAAGGCGACTGACTTCTTTGGTTTGAACACTGGAGCAACTACAGGTGCTTCAGTCGTTTTTGCCGCAGGCTTTGCGACGACTTTCTTTTTGCTGACCATGATGGATTCCTTACAAAATTATTTAGCTTTGCCCTGGGCGAACAAGGTGTCGATGCTGCTTTCAAACGCGTGGTAATTGATGCGATCGTAAAGCTCGTCACGTGTTTGCATGATGTCGATCACATTGCGCTGGTGGCCGTCACGTCGGACTGCTTGATACACCGTCTCAGCTGCTTTGTTCATGGCGCGGAAAGCTGACAGTGGATACAGAACCATGTTCACGCCAACCGACTTCA
>JBILJY010000138.1:0-7502 GCA_044376975.1 Burkholderiaceae bacterium
TCGGGGTATGCAAGCTCAAGCATCTTCGTGATTTCGGCTTCGGTTGCACCGTCGAACACGGGCGTTGCAAAGGGAACACCGTTCTTGAGGTTCTGAGCAAGCTCGATCACCTCGTCATCGCTGAGCTCATCAATGCGTGCACCTGTGCCGCTGCCGTTGTACATCTTGTCGAGATATGTGCGGATCTTTTTGACTTCGACCTTTTGCTGGTCGCGCAACATATCACCAATACGATGTCCCAAGCCTTTTGCAGCCCAGCCGAGGTGAACTTCAAGCACCTGTCCTACGTTCATCCGCGAAGGAACGCCCAAGGGGTTCAGCACGATATCTGCAGGTGTACCGTCTGCCATGTGTGGCATGTCTTCCACTGGCGTAATACGTGACACAACACCTTTGTTACCGTGACGACCTGCCATCTTGTCACCTGGTTGCAGGCGACGTTTAACGGCAAGGTACACCTTGATCATCTTCAACACGCCAGGTGGCAATTCGTCACCTTGCGTGAGCTTCTTACGCTTTTCTTCAAAGGCGAGATCAAACTGGTGGCGCTTCTGCTCGAGCGACTCTTTGGCCTGCTCAAGAACAACCGCATTGGCTTCATCAGCCAAACGAATGTCAAACCACTGCCAGCGATCGAGATCAACCAAATACTCTTTGGTGATCGCAGTTCCCTTCGCAAGCTTGCGAGGACCGCCGTTGACGATTTTCTTGATGAGCAGCTTCTCGATACGATCGAAGGTATCGTTTTCGACAATACGCAACTGATCGTTCAAGTCTTGGCGATAACGACGCAACTCATCATCAATGATGGATTGCGCACGCTTGTCGCGCACGATGCCTTCACGTGTAAAGACCTGAACGTCGATCACTGTGCCAATCATGCCGGACGGCACGCGCAGCGAAGTATCTTTTACGTCAGATGCTTTTTCACCGAAAATTGCACGCAGCAGTTTCTCTTCAGGCGTCAGCTGTGTCTCACCTTTCGGTGTGACTTTACCGACAAGCACGTCATCGGCACGAACTTCAGCGCCAATGTGCACAATGCCCGACTCATCCAAACGGTTGAGTTGTGTTTCAGCCAAGTTGCTGATGTCGCGAGTGATTTCTTCTGGTCCAAGCTTGGTGTCTCGCGCAACAACCGTCAATTCTTCGATGTGAATCGAAGTGTAACGATCATCTGCGACAACTTTTTCGGAGATCAAAATCGAGTCTTCGAAGTTGTAGCCGTTCCAAGGCATAAACGCGATCAACATGTTCTGGCCAAGCGCGAGCTCGCCCAAGTCTGTCGATGCACCGTCAGCCAACACGTCACCGGCAGCGACGATGTCGCCACGACCAACAATTGGTCGCTGGTTGATGTTGGTGTTCTGGTTTGAGCGCGTGTACTTGATCAGGTTGTAAATATCAACACCGACTTCGCCTGCAACGTTTTCTTCGTCGTTCACGCGGATCACGATGCGGTCTGCATCAACGTGATCCACGACTCCGCCGCGCAACGCTTGCACTGTTGTGCCCGAGTCGATTGCAACGGTGCGTTCAACGCCCGTACCAACCAATGATTTCTCAGGACGCAAACAAGGCACTGCCTGGCGTTGCATGTTGGCACCCATCAACGCACGGTTGGCGTCGTCGTGTTCCAGGAATGGAATCAACGATGCTGCAACCGATACGATCTGCGAAGGTGCAACGTCCATGTAGTGCACGTTTGCTGGCGCGGTCAAGAGCGTCTCGCCAGCCTGACGGCATGCGACGAGTTCGTCTGTGAATTTGCCACTTTCGCTTAGCTCGGCGTTAGCCTGGGCAATCACGTAGTTGCTTTCTTCGATCGCGGACAGGTATTCAATCTGATCTGTCACACTGCCACTTTCGACCTTGCGATAAGGCGTCTCGAGGAAGCCGTATTCGTTCAGACGTGCGTAGAGGGCCATCGAGTTGATCAGGCCGATGTTCGGGCCTTCTGGCGTCTCGATCGGACAAACACGACCATAGTGGGTTGGGTGCACGTCGCGCACTTCAAAGCCCGCACGCTCGCGCGTCAAACCGCCTGGTCCCAATGCAGAAACGCGACGCTTGTGCGTGATCTCTGACAAGGGGTTGGTCTGGTCCATAAACTGTGACAGCTGACTCGAACCGAAGAACTCTTTAATTGCAGCCGAAATGGGCTTGGAGTTGATCAGGTCATGCGGCATAAGGTTTTCAGTCTCTGCCTGACCCAGGCGCTCTTTGACAGCGCGCTCAACACGAACCAAGCCTGCACGGAATTGGTTCTCAGCCAGTTCACCCACGCAGCGTACGCGACGGTTACCGAGGTGATCAATATCATCGATCTGACCACGACCGTTACGCAACTCGACCAAGACTTTGATGGTCTCCAGGATATCGTCATTCGTCAACGTCATCGGGCCAGTGATATCGTCACCACGACCGAATCGGCTATTGACCTTCATACGACCGACACGCGACAAGTCGTAAGTGTCTTCCGAATAGAACAACCGCTGGAAGAGTGCTTCAACTGCATCTTCGGTTGGAGGCTCACCAGGGCGCATCATGCGGTAGATTGCAACACGCGCGGACATCTGGTCGGCGGTTTCATCGGTGCGCAAGGTTTGCGAAATGTACGGACCACGATCGAGATCATTGGTGTAGAGCGTTTGAATGTTCTTGACACCCGCCGTACGGAGCGCAGCCAACGTGCTTTCAGCGATTTCGTCGTTCGCAGCAGCAATCAGTTCGCCAGTTTCGGCGTCAACGATGTTTGTTGCTATGACGCGGCCAATAAGGAAGTCCTCAGGGACCGAGATACGCTGAATTTTCGCAGCAGCGATATCACGTAGATGCTTTGCGTTCACGCGCTTGTCTTTTTCAACAAGCACTTTGCCGCTGCGGTCTGTGATATCAAAGCGAGCCACTTCACCTTTCCAGCGATCGCCCACGAATTCCATCATGCCGCCCTCAGGCTGCAGTTCGAATTGATCGAACTCGAAGAATTGCGACAGGATCGCTTCAGGCGTGAGGCCAATTGCCTTGAGCAGAATCGTGACCGGCATCTTGCGACGACGGTCGACGCGGAAGAACAAAACGTCCTTGGGGTCGAATTCGAAGTCAAGCCACGAGCCACGGTAAGGAATCACACGTGCCGAGAACAACAACTTGCCCGAGCTGTGGGTTTTGCCGCGATCGTGTTCAAAGAACACACCGGGCGAACGATGCAGCTGGGACACGATGACGCGTTCGGTGCCGTTGATCACGAAGGAGCCCGTGCTGGTCATGAGCGGAATTTCGCCCATGTAGACTTCTTGCTCTTTCACTTCTTTAACGGTGGGCTTGCTGACCTCGCGGTCAAGCAACACCAAACGCACTTTCGCACGCAAAGGAGAGGCATAAGTCAAACCGCGCAGCTGACATTCTTTGACGTCAAACACTGGCTCGCCAAGGCTATAGCTGACGAACTCGAGTCTGGCCATGTGATTGTGGCTGGAGATCGGGAAAATGGAACTAAAAGCTGCCTGCAGCCCTTGCTCTTTACGAGCAGAGGCTGACGCATCAGCCTGCAAGAAGGTTAGATAAGATTGAAGCTGTGTCGCAAGCAGAAAGGGAACGTCTTGCACGTCCTCACGCTTCGCGAAGCTTTTGCGGATGCGCTTTTTTTCGGTAAACGAGTAAGGCATGAGCACTCCGACTCGAGGTTACATAGGCCGTCAACCACGGCCACAGGGTATGACTTCAGGAACTTCAGGTACTACAAAACGACTTCAGAAAACCCGACTAGCGGCAACGTAAGAAGGGTTTTCTCAAGACGCAAACGCCCGGGAGCGCGAATCGCAGTCCCGGGCGAATGCTGACAGCCTTACTTCAGTTCGGCCTTAGCGCCAGCTTCTTCAAGCTTCTTCTTAGCAGCTTCAGCATCAGCTTTAGCAACGCCTTCTTTAACAGCCTTTGGTGCACCGTCAACCAAATCTTTAGCTTCTTTCAAGCCAAGACCTGTGATCTCGCGAACAGCCTTAATGACGCTAACTTTGTTTGCGCCGGTTTCGGTCAAGATAACGTTGAATTCGGTTTGCTCTTCAGCAGCAGCAGCACCGCCACCAGCAGCAGGTGCTGCAACAGCAACAGCAGCGGCAGCAGCCGATACGCCGAATTTCTCTTCCATTTCTTTGATCAGCTCGGACAACTCAAGCACAGTCATGCCAGAGATTGCGTCGAGGATTTCAGCTTTAGTAGCCATTTGTAGAACTCCAGATTAAATAATTTGCCAGGGGTTGGTATCGCGTGTCTTTCAATGAGGTTTCTACAACCCGCTTACGCGGCTTGTTTCTGATCGCGCACGGCTGCGAGGCCGCGTACGAGCTTGGTCGGAACTTCGTTGAGGGTACGAACAAATTGCGCGATCGGTGCCTGCATCGTGCCCAACAATTTAGAAAGCAACTCTTCGCGTGAAGGCATGGTGGCCAAAGCCTTCACACCATTGACATCAAGTACGCTGTTGGGCAATGCCCCAGCTTTGATGACTAGCTTATCGTTGTCTTTCGCAAATGCTGCGAGCACTTTTGCGGCGTTGACTGGGTCGGCGCTAATGCCATAGATCAGCGGACCAGCGAGCTTTGAAGACAATGCCTCGAAAGGCGTGCCTGCAACTGCTCGACGTGCCAACGAGTTTTTAAGGACTCGAAGATACACGCCCGACTCACGCGCTTTTTTGCGCAGTACGGTGACAGAGGCGACGTCCAGACCACGGTACTCTGCGACCACAATCGATTGGGCTTTCGCGACTTGCGTCGTGACTTCCTCGATTACGATCGCCTTCTCTTGACGATTGAGACTCACGGTTTGAACACTCCATCAAAAGATGCGCTGGGAAAAATTCCCGTTGCATCAACCGAATGCGGCGAACCTGGTCGAGTTCTTAAAAAGAAATCTTCCGTGGACGCCGTCTGCGCTGGATCCAGAAACATCCTGGGATTAAGCTTCGCTCTGTGCAAAAGAGGATTCTCTTGCGACGAACTGGGCTCCAGCGGTCTTTGACAGCAACACCCGGACAAGTCCGGGTGCAGCCCAAAGTCTTTTACTTGCTAACGATTACTGTTGAGTCGCCGTCAGCGATGCTACTTCCACGCGCGCACCGCCACCCATTGTGGATGACACGGCGAGCTTGCGGAGATAAATACCTTTCGATGCCGAAGGGCGTGCTTTATTCAACGCATCGACCAACGCTGCCAGATTTTTCTGGAGCTGATCAACGGCAAACGAAGCGCGACCAATCGTGGCATGCACGATTCCTGCCTTGTCCGTACGGTACTGGACCTGACCGGCTTTCGCATTTTTTACTGCTTGTGCAACATCGGGCGTTACCGTCCCCACTTTGGGGTTAGGCATCAAGCCGCGTGGGCCAAGGATCTGACCCAGGGTTCCAACGATACGCATTGTGTCAGGCGAGGCAATGACGACGTCAAAGTTAAATACGCCGCCTTTAATCTGCTCAGCAAGGTCTTCCATGCCAACGATATCTGCACCCGCGGCCCTGGCTTGCTCGGCTTTGTCGCCTTGAGCGAACACAGCGACGCGGACCGTTTTGCCGGTTCCGGCTGGCAACACAACAGAACCGCGAACCAACTGGTCTGACTTCTTTGGGTCAATCCCGAGCTGCACAGCGATGTCGATTGACTCATCGAACTTGGCTGTTGCGCACTCTTTAACAAGAGTGATTGCTTCTGTGACTGGATAGAGTTTGGCGCGATCAATTTTTTGAGCGACCGCTGCCATGCGCTTAGATGCTTTTGCCATGATTAGAGACCCTCCACCGTGATGCCCATGCTGCGCGCACTGCCAGCAATGGTACGTACCGCTGCATCCAAGTCAGCTGCCGTCAGGTCAGGCGCTTTGGCTTTCGCGATTTCTTCGGCTTGAGCCCGCGTCAACTTACCGACTTTGTCGGTATGTGGGCGAGGTGAGCCTTTTTGAATGCCTGCTGCTTTCTTAATCAGGATGGACGCTGGAGGCGTCTTCATGATGAAAGTGAAGCTCTTGTCCGCAAACGCGGTAATCACCACTGGAATTGGCAGACCAGGCTCAAGGCCCTGCGTCTTAGCGTTGAACGCTTTACAAAATTCCATGATGTTCAAGCCACGCTGACCGAGCGCTGGCCCGATCGGTGGTGATGGGTTGGCCTTACCAGCTGGCACTTGCAGCTTGATGAAGCCGACGATTTTCTTCGCCATGCTTTGCTCCTTACGGGTTCAAGCGCTCATGCTTTTCAGCGTAGAGCTCCCCGGGGTTAATAAAATTAAGTCTTTTCGACCTGACTAAAGTCGAGCTCAACAGGTGTAGAGCGGCCAAAAATTGCAACCGACACCCGCACCTTGCTTTTCTCGTAATTAACTTCTTCAACGTTGCCGTTGAAGTCTGCAAACGGTCCTTCTTTGACACGCACCATCTCGCCCACTTCGAACAAGACTTTTGGACGAGGTCTTTCGACACCCTCTTCCATTTGCGCCAAAATCTTTGCGACTTCTTTTTCAGAAATCGGCGTGGGTCGGTTACCCGAACCACCTAGGAATCCTGTTACTCGCGGCGTGTTTTTAATCACATGCCACGTTTCATCTGTCAGCTCCATCTCAACCAGAACATAACCTGGGAAAATCCGCCGCTCAGAGATTGACTTTTGACCACCTTTTGACTCAACCACTTCCTCTGAAGGAACTAGCACTTGACCAAAAGAGGCTTGCAATCCAGCACGCTCGATTCGCTCAAGCATCGCCTTATGAACACTTTTTTCCATGCCGGAATAGACATGAACGACATACCAACGTTTACTCATGGATCGTCCTTGTTATTTCCAGCCTAGCAATACACCGAACAACAACCACTCAATGATTTTGTCTAGGGCCCAAAGAAACAAACCCATCACTGCAACAAACGCAAACACAATTCCTGTCATTTGCATCGTTTCTTTGCGAGAAGGCCAAACGACTCGGCGCACCTCGTTATAGGACTCATGTGCAAATGCAATTGTGCGACGACCTGGCTCACTGAACCAGGCTATCACTGCGGCAAGCACTAAGCTGCCAATAAAAATAGCAATGCGGCCCACTAGCGGCACTTTGGTGTCGAGGACAGAAAAGCCAACGATACCCGCAATAATGACGACCACAGCCAGACCCAACTTGAGTCGGTCTGCAGTACTTGTTACGTTTTCAATCGTTGTATTTGACATTTTCAGCACGTTCGCACGGTTAGTGTGCGCTTCGTAATTTTTTCGGCGGTGGCAGGGGCAGAGGGCCTCGAACCCCCAACCTTCGGTTTTGGAGACCGACGCTCTGCCAATTGAGCTATGCCCCTAGACCTGCACTACTAAAAAAGCGGTCACCTTTCGGTGGCCGCCGTCTACACTTAATTACTTCAGGATTTTAGCAACGACGCCGGCGCCGACGGTACGGCCACCTTCGCGGATTGCAAAACGCAGACCTTCTTCCATGGCGATCGGTGCCAACAACTTCACTGTCATG
>JBILJY010000139.1:0-7423 GCA_044376975.1 Burkholderiaceae bacterium
GAGGCCCACAGATACACAACCACCGACAGTTGCACCTGCTCCAAAAGCAGGTGGCTCAAATGCCAGCATCTGCCCGGAAGCATCAAGCGTATCCACGACTTCTTGCAACGGGGTACCCGCAAGCGCGGTAACAACCAATTCTGAGGGCTGATAGTTCACGATGCCTTTTAAGCACCGCATATCCATGATGACTGGCGCCACATCATTTGGCACAAACGGATTACCGTAAAAGGCCTTGGTGTCACCACCACGAATTAACACGGGTCGCTGATCGGCAGCAGCACTGCGCACTTGCTCGGCTAAGCCGGCCAAAATCTCGGTCGACATCGCTTAGAACCTCGGCAGATCAGAGAACGGCAAGGCACCGCCATGCACATGCATCTTTCCATACTCGGCGCAACGCACCAAGGTGGGAATAACCTTCTCTGGGTTCAACAAGCACTCCGGATCAAAGCCGCGTTTGACGGCCATAAAGGAGTCCAATTCATCGCGCGTAAATTGCACGCACATTTGATTGATCTTCTCCATCCCCACACCGTGCTCGCCGGTGATTGTTCCACCGACCTCGACGCAGAGCTCTAGGATTTCTGCACCAAAGTCTTCCGCACGGCGCACTTCATCCGCGATGTTTGAATCAAACAGAATCAAAGGATGGAGGTTTCCATCACCGGCATGAAAAACGTTCGCACACCGCATGGAATATTTAATTTCCATTTGCTGAATCGCCTTGAGTACGTGCCCGAGGCGTCGTCGGGGGATCGTGCCATCCATGCAATAGTAGTCAGGCGATACCCGTCCCGCTGCGGGAAAGGCATTCTTGCGACCCGCCCAGAACAACAAGCGCTCGTTCTCTGATTGCGATACTTGTAGACGCACCGCACCAGCCTGCTGGAAGACTTTTTCCATGCGCTCGATTTCTTCGGCCACTTCTTCAGCCGTACCATCGGACTCACATAGCAGAATCGCTTCGGCCTCGGTGTCATAGCCCGCGCGCACAAAGGGTTCAACCATTTGCGTTGCTTGCTTATCCATCATTTCAAGGCCTGCGGGAATAATGCCGGCGCCAATAATTTTCCCGACCGCATCACTCGCTTTTTCTACATCATCAAAACTCGCCATGATGACGCGCGCCAAAGCGGGCTTGGGTGTTAAACGTAAGGTGACTTCAGTCACCACACCTAACATCCCTTCGGAGCCGACGAAGACCGACAATAAATCCAGGCCAGGCGCATCGGGCGCAAGAGAGCCCAACTCAATCACATCACCATCGATCGTGATCACGCGCGCTTTCAATACGTTGTGAACCGTTAACCCGTATTTAAGGCAATGCACGCCGCCAGAGTTCTCTGCGACATTGCCACCAATGGTGCAGGCGATCTGGCTCGAAGGATCCGGTGCGTAATACAAACCAAAGGGTGCCACAGCTTCAGACACGGCTAAGTTGCGCACGCCTGGCTCCACCACCGCTATCGCGGCCTCTTTGTCCACGTGCTTAATACGATTGAACTTGGCTAAACCGAGCAACACGCCTTGCGCGTGGGGCATCGCACCACCCGACAAACCTGTGCCAGCACCGCGCGCAACTACAGGCACACGCAAACGCTTACACGTTTTGAGTACGGCCTGCACCTGCGCCTCGGATTCGGGCAATACCACCGCCATCGGCACTGAACGATAGAGCGACAAGCCGTCACACTCATAGGGACGCGTTTCTTCCTCGCGACTCAGGATGCAATGCGGCGGCAACACGGCTCGCAACGCAAGCAAGACTTGTTCGCGCGATGCGATGGCAGAAGCACTTAAAACAGGTTCAGTGATGGCGTTCATTTATATCGCCTAGGGCCGCGCATCCAGGATTTTTCCTGGATTCAAAATATTGTTTGGATCAAATGCTTTTTTAAGGGAACGCATTAAATCCAGTACGTCCTCGCCATGTTCGTGCGCCATAAACTGCTTTTTATGCAAACCAATACCGTGTTCGCCGGTGCATGTGCCATCGGCATCAATGGCCTGTGTGACGAGTCGATGATTCAAGCGTTCGGATTCTTCCCATTCCTCTTGGCTGTCCGGATCGAGCAGCATCAGCACGTGGAAATTACCATCGCCGACGTGACCTACGATGGTGCTCGGAAAGCTCGCTTTCTCTAACAACCTAGTCGCTTCGTCGATGCACTCCGCAAGCCGAGAAATCGGCACACACACGTCAGTCGTACTCGCACGGCAGCCTGGGCGTAATTGCAAGCCAGCAAAGTAGGCGTTATGACGCGCAGTCCACAGCCGATTGCGATCTTCAGGCCGCTCGGCCCATTCAAAATCCATGCCACCGCAGTCTTTCGCGAGCTCTTGCACCGTCTGTGCTTGCTCTTTCACGCTCGCTTCGGAGCCGTGGAATTCAAATAACAATAAAGGTGTTTCACGCAGGGTGAGCTTGGCGTAACGATTACCCGCCATGACGGCATTGGCATCCATCAACTCGACACGTGCCACCGGCACACCAAGCTGAATCGTCTGAATCACGCATTGCACAGCTTCGTGCACGGTCGGGAAATTACAGACCGCAGCGCTGACGGCTTCAGGCTGCGGGTAGAGCTTGACCGTCACTTCAGTGATGATGCCGAGCGTGCCTTCGCTGCCGACAAATAAACGCGTCAAATCGTAACCAGCCGAGGATTTGCGGGCACGACGCGAGGTACGTATGACCTTGCCCTGTGCGGTGACCACCGTCAACGACACAACGTTTTCGCGCATCGTGCCGTAGCGCACAGCGTTCGTACCCGAGGCACGCGTGGCCGACATGCCGCCTAACGAAGCATCAGCGCCGGGATCAATCGGGAAAAACAAGCCTGAGTCCCGAATTTGTTCGTTCAATTGCTTACGCGTGAGTCCCGCTTGCACAGTGACCGTTTGGTCTTCCGCATGCAAGACAACGATCTTATTCATTTGTGTCATGTCGAGCGAGATACCGCCCTCGATCGCGAGAATATGTCCCTCAAGCGAAGATCCCGCACCATACGCAATCAGCGGTACGCCATGCTGATTACATAAATTGACGACAGCGACGACATCCTCTGTGCTCTGCGCGAAGACCACGCCATCAGGAAGCATCGAGGGATAGGGTGATTCATCATTACCATGATGATCGCGCACGGCATTCGCAACCGAAAAGCGGTCACCGAAGCGCGCGCGCAGCGCCTCGCTCATCTCTGCCGGCAGCGGTCGACGTAGGGTTTGCAGGTCATGGGGAGCGTTCATCGTCGCAATCCTTGGTTTCGTTATTGTTCGCTTTTCAGGAGCGCACGGCGGCGTTCGCGTACTGACTCAGCTAGCGCTTCGAGTACCTTGAAGGAGCTATCCCAATCGATACAACCATCGGTCACACTCTGGCCGTAGACTAAGGGCTGGCCCGGAATCAGATCTTGACGACCTGCCACCAAGTTGCTTTCAATCATCAGACCCATGATACGGGTCTCGCCTTGCGAAATTTGTGCGCCAACATCCGCGCACACTGCCGGTTGATTCTCAGGCTTCTTATTGCTATTGGCATGGCTCGCGTCAATCATCACGCGCTGGGCAAGACCTGATTTGGCCATCTCGGCGCAAGCGGCCTGCACACTCTCTGCATCAAAGTTGGGCGCCTTACCACCCCGCAAAATAACATGACAATCTTCGTTACCAAGTGTCGACACGATGGCAGAATGACCACCCTTAGTGACCGACAAGAAATGGTGTGGCTGAGACGCGGCTTTCATCGCGTCAACCGCGATCTTGATGTTGCCATCGGTACCGTTCTTAAAACCAACCGGGCACGACAGGCCCGAGGCGAGCTCACGATGGACCTGGCTCTCTGTTGTACGCGCACCAATAGCACCCCAGGACACGAGGTCCGCAATGTATTGCGGCGTGATCATGTCCAGGAACTCACACCCTGCGGGCAGGCCCAGGGCATTGATTTCTAGCAATAAGGCGCGGGCGATGCGCAAGCCTTCATTGATATTGAAGCTGCCATCCATATCTGGGTCATTGATCAGACCCTTCCAGCCCACCGTGGTGCGTGGCTTTTCAAAATAGACGCGCATGACGATTTCAAGCTCACCCTTGAAGCGCGCACGCTGTGCATTCAATTTGTTTGCGTATTCAATCGCAGCTTTTGTGTCGTGTATCGAACATGGCCCAATCACTACGACAAGACGATCGTCCATGCCATGCAGAATGCGATGCAACGCCTGACGCGTTTCATAAACGAGAGAGGACACTTCCGGAGTGCAAGGCGATTCACGCATCGCATGCGCAGGTGGAGCAAGCTCCTTGATTTCCCGAATACGCAGATCATCAGTATTGTGTGGCACGACTAGCTCCTGAATCAAACAACTTCAATATAAAAAAACGTCTTAAGCGGTTCCGCCGACAGTGAGTCCAGCCATCTTGATCGTTGGCATTCCAACACCGACCGGCACACTCTGCCCTTCTTTGCCGCAGGTACCTACTCCGCTATCCAGACTCATATTGTTTCCAATCATCTCGACGCGATTCATCGCCTCTGGCCCGCTACCAATTAACGTGGCACCTTTGATCGGATAGGTAATACGACCGTTCTCGATCATGTAGGCTTCCGAGGCAGAGAAAACAAACTTACCGCTCGTAATATCAACTTGTCCGCCGCCAAAGTTCGCCGCATAAATCCCTTTCTTAACCGAGGCAATGATCTCCTCTGGCTCAGTGTTGCCCGACAACATAAAAGTGTTGGTCATACGCGGCATGGGCAGATGTGCAAAAGACTCACGACGCCCGTTACCCGTCGGCGCGGTCTTCATGAGACGTGCGTTAAGCGTATCCTGCATATAGCCGCGCAAGATGCCGTCTTCGATCAACACATTGCGTTGCGTCGCGTTACCTTCGTCATCGACGTTTAACGAACCACGCCGCCCTTCTATCGTGCCGTCGTCGACAACCGTCACGCCTTTCGAGGCAACGCGTTGTCCGACCCGACCAGAAAACACACTAGACCCTTTGCGGTTGAAGTCACCTTCTAAGCCATGACCGACTGCTTCATGTAGCAAGATACCGGGCCAACCGGCAGCCAGCACCACCGTCATCTCTCCGGCTGGTGCAGGTCGCGCATCGAGACTCACCATCGCTTCGTGCACGGCCTTCTCGACATAGTCTCGCAAAACTTCATCTGTGAAGTACATCAAACCACTGCGACCACCGCCGCCCGCGTTACCACTCTCGCGACGCCCATTGCGCTCGACCACGACAGACAAGGACAGACGCACCAAGGGGCGGACATCAGCGGTTAAGCGGCCATCGCTCGCGGCGATCATGACCACGTCATACTCCATCCCAAGACTTGCCATCACTTGCTTAACATGCGGATCGCGTGCGCACGCCATTTTCTCGACACGCTCGAGCAAGGCAACTTTTTCCGGTGCACTCAACGTAGCCAAGGGATCGATCGGTTGATAAAGATCACGGCCTGTGGCAATTTTTCCCTCGTGAATTTTTGCCTTACCTGCACCCTGGCGGGCAATGCTGCGCACCGCGCGCGCCGAGGACAACAAGGCTTCCGGCGACAAGGCATCTGAATACGCAAACGCAGTCTTCTCGCCGGCAACCGCACGCACGCCCACACCTTGTGTGATCGAAAAACTACCGGTCTTGACGATGCCTTCCTCAAGGCTCCAGCCTTCGCTGCGTGTGTATTGAAAATACAGATCGGCGTAATCGACTTTATGCGTAAAAATTTCGCCAATCGCCCGAGCCATGTCTGCCTCAGTCAACCCCCAAGGGTCTAAGAGCAAATTTTTTGCAGTCGCTAAGGAGGCAAGTGCTGGATCAATCAATTTCATATCTCAAGCTATAAAACACGGTGCGAAAGCGACGGCAAGGATTGCCGCACCTCGAGCAAACGGCTGAGCTCTATCGTACCGCTTACCACTCCGGCTTGCTCAGGTAAAACGCTCAGGACTTCACCCCAAGGATCGATCAGCATCGTATGGCCCCACGTGCGTCTACCGTTCTCGTGCACCCCGCCCTGGGCGGGAGCAAGCACATAGCACTGGTTCTCGATTGCCCTTGCACGCAGCAGGGTTTCCCAATGTGCCTTACCCGTTGTGTACGTGAACGCCGACGGCACCAAGATAAGATCCACCACACCAAGCGCGCGATAGAACTCTGGGAACCGAAGGTCGTAACAAATCGACAGGCCCAGATTGACCACAGGGGTATCAACGCGTTTGACCGCATCACCGGCCAGAATGCTGCGGGACTCATCGTAACTTTCTTGACCCCGCGCAAAACTAAATAAATGCACCTTGTCGTAACGGGCAATTTGTTTTCCCGTGGGATCGTAAATAAGTTGGGTATTAAATACCCGTGCGGGGTCTGGAGTGACTAACGGGATACTACCGCTGGATAGCCAAATATTATGTCGCTGGGCTGTTTTAGATAAAAAATCTTGAATAGGTCCCACACCCTCGGTTTCTGCGAGGACTAGTTTATCCGTCTCTTTTTTACCCATAAAACAGAAATATTCAGGGAGTGCCACAAACTTTGCGCCCGCATCCGCAGCTTGGGCAATTAAGGCGTCAGCCTCAGCCAAATTGCGCTCTAGCGAGGCTGCCGAGACCATTTGTATTGCCGCAACGGCAAGAGAATCTTTCATCTACTTTCCAAATAAGAAATTAATAATTAATCCGCATACTGAATACAATGAATAAAGATTAATATAATTAGTTATAAAATAAGCATCACAGAAGTTCGGTTACCTTTTATCGAACCGCGACCCAGAATTATTTTTAATACTTTAATTACTTAAAAAGGTTCACTCCATGACTCGCCAGAACTATTCGACGCTGCAAGCGAAAATCAATAAAGAAATCGAAAAGCTTCAGAAACAGGCCCAAGCCCTGCAAAGCAAGCAGCGTAAGCCCGCCATTGCATCGATCGTTCGCTCTATGAAAGAGAACGACATTTCTCCTGAAGAAATCGCTGCAGCCTTTGGCAAATCTAAAACAAAAGCAGGCGGTGGAGTCAAAGCGACTAAATCAGCCAAAACAGCGCGTGTCAAAAAACCTGTTGCACCTAAATACCGCCACCCAAGTTCTGGTTCGACCTGGACCGGTCGCGGAAAAGCACCATTATGGATCGTCGAGGCCGAAAAAAATGGCCAAATGCGCCAGCAGTTTTTAATTTAATACGCTTTATTCAACTTGCTAAAAAAGGCCGACTTTGTCGGCCTTTTTTTTATATCAAAAAATAAAAAATAAAATCTATAAATTACTTTAATAAAATACCTTAAGTTATTGTTATATATAGATATATAATAAATATATATAATCAGTTCTTGATAAGATCGATATAACAATTAATCGATCTTGGCACCCGATGCACGTACCGTTTTACCCCAAGTTTCCATATCGTCATC
>JBILJY010000010.1:0-25600 GCA_044376975.1 Burkholderiaceae bacterium
GTCTGAGACCCTACCCCTAGCAGGGATACGCGTTGTTGAGTTCACCCACATGGTGATGGGCCCAACCTGCGGCATGATTTTGGCCGACCTAGGCGCCGAGGTCATCAAAGTCGAACCCCTGGCCGGCGACAACACCCGCAGGCTACTGGGTTCGGGAGCCGGCTTTTATCCCATGTTCAATCGCAACAAAAAAAGCATCTCGATCGATGTCAAGAACCCAATCGGTCGTGAAATTATTCTAAAACTTGTGGCCGGAGCTGACGTTTTCAGTGAAAACTTCAAAAGTGGCACGATGGACAAGCTGGGTTTTGGCTACTCCGCCCTATCTAAGCTCAACCCCTCCCTCATTTATGTTTCGCACAAAGGCTTCTTGCCCGGTCCCTACGACAACCGTACCGCGCTCGACGAAGTCGTTCAAATGATGGGTGGCTTAGCGTATATGACGGGCCCTGCCGGACAACCGCTGCGTGCGGGCGCAAGTGTGAACGACATCATGGGCGGTATGTTTGGTGCAATTGGTGTCTTGGCGTCCCTACAGCAACGGAATCGCACGGGGCACGGCCAGGAGGTCGCCAGCGCTCTGTTTGAAAACAATGTTTTCTTAGTCGCACAACACATGATGCAGTTTGCTGTCACGGGCAAACCAGCGAACCCCATGCCTAACCGACTGAGCGCCTGGGCTGTCTATGACGTCTTCACTGTGAAAGACGGTGAACAGATATTCCTCTCGGCGGTCAGCGACACGCAATGGGCCTTGCTCTGTAAAGAGTTCGACTTTGATGATCTAAAAGCCGATACACGACTAGGATCCAACAACGAGCGCGTTCAAAACCGTTCTTTTCTGATCCCAATCTTACGCGAGCGTTTCGCTGTCTTGAGTGCAAAAGAGATTAGCGAGCGTTTCGAGAAAGTCGGACTGCCTTACGCACCAATTACGCGTCCTCACGAACTCTTTGATGATCCACACTTGCTAGCAACCGGAGGACTCGCGCCTGTAACGATCGCCGCCGACAATACAAGTACCGGGAAAGATATCGAAACGCGCGCGGCCCTGTTGCCACTCGCGCTGAATGGTGAACGTCTACGCATTCGTCACGCGCCTCCCCGCATAGGCGCAGACACCGTCACTCTCCTAGAAAGCCTTGGTTACACGACGGACGAGATCGATCGCTTGAGAGATCAAGGCATTATCCGCAGCGTCGAACCAAATTCTCAATGATTTTCTAATTCTAAATATCGTATAAATCTTAACGGAGTAGACATGGACTTACATTTAAAAAATCATCACGTCCTCATCACAGGCGGCAGCAAAGGCATCGGCTTGGCCTGCGCAAAAGTCTTTCTGGAAGAAGGCGCCAAAGTCAGTCTCGTGTCACGCGACCGCGCCACCCTAGAGGCAGCCAAGCAACAACTAAGCACAAAAAATCCAGGTGCTGCTGCGCACATTGCGATCTACGCGGCAGACCTCAAAGCATCGGACTCGGCCGTAGCAGCCCTTGATGCAGCCGAAAAAGCGTTTGGTCCCGTCGACGTATTAGTGAACTCTGCCGGAGCCGCCAAGCGTGTTGCGGCTGCAGACCTCAAGCCCGAAAATTGGCGTGATGCGATGGATTCAAAATTCTTCACCTACATCAACATGCTGGACCCCTGCATCAAGCGCATGGGTGCTCGTAAAAAAGGTGTCGTGGTCAATGTGGTCGGCAATGGCGGAAAGTCACCCTCGGTTTTACACATCTCGGGCGGAAGCGCAAACGCAGCCTTGATGCTCGCAAGCGCTGGTCTCGCAGCAGCCTATGCTCCTCACGGCGTTCGGGTCAACGCGGTTAACCCAGCAGCAACGGCAACAGATCGCCTGATGGAAGGTATGAAAGTCGCTGCCAAACACGAGAACATCTCGGTCGAGCAAGCAATCCAGAAAGCAACTGCGCGCGTGCCGATGGGCCGACTCGCCTCGCCAGAAGAAGTCGCTGACACCGTTGTCTATTTGTCCTCGGATCGTGCCAGTTACGTCACCGGCACCATCATTACGATGGACGGTGCGGCACACCCTCTGGTCGTTTAATCCCGGCCATCTCGATATACTGCTCAATCACAGTTCGGTAAGAAGCATCCGCCTTCAAGCCGAGCTTGTGTGTGCGTTGGCAGTCAAACCTCGGTGGCCAACCACCCACAATCCGCTTAATTGTTGCGTCAGGTTGAACCGTCACCAGCGCAGCGACCTGGGGTCCCGCGACATCTTTGAGTGCTTGCAACATCTCGCCCACCGTCACTGTCAAGGCAGGCAGGTTCAAGGCGGTTCGGCCACCGAACTCCTCTCGACTGACTTCGACAACTTTCAAGATGCCCTCAATCGTGTTGTTCGGAGAGGAAAGCGCGACCTCCGTGTTAAGTTCAACGGGGCACACTGAAGCGATACCAGACAAAGGCTCGCGCACAATACCGGACAGAAAGCTTGAGGCCGCCCCATTCGGACGCCCAGGCCGCACCGACACAGTCATCAAGCGCGCCACTCTTCCGTCGATATAACCCTTGCGTGTGTAATCTGCGATCATCTGCTCGCAAATGAATTTATGAATGCCATAGCTCGACTGGGGCGTAGGTAATGTGCCATCACGCACGACATCGGCCAAAGCAATGGCTGGATCCGACCCAAATACCGCCACAGAACTCGCGAAAAATAAGAGCGGGGCTTGCCCACTTCGCACTTGCTGCGCACGCAATGCATCTAGCAGTTTTCTGGTTGTATCCAGATTTGAGCGCAGACCCAAATCAAAATCTGCCTCGCACTCACCAGAGACTGCAGAAGCAAAATGAAAAACGGCATCGTAATTTTTTTCACCTAAGGCATCGACACGCGTGAGCAAATCGCCAACATCAACCGTCACTAACGGATGTGAGGCGATCTCTTGTCGCGCAGGCGGGTATAAATCAGTCAGTGTGAGCGATGTGATCGCCTGATCGCGGAGCTTACTGCGCTTGAGCAGCGCTTGCGTCAAGAGGGTTCCGAGAAAACCAGCCGCACCAGTAATTAAAATATTCATATTTACCAAGACGCCTTAAAAAGTTCACGCAATTCTTGTATGGAGGACTCATCCAATGCCTTCGCCGTGCAGCCCCCACGCAACCAAAGTTTCGCAGTCTCTTCGAGCTCTTCGAGCGTCGCCATGGCAGCACCAGGATTTGGGCCCCAGACCTGCGGGCCGAGCTTATCGCACATTACCGCTCTGAGCGACAAACCACGTGCACGGTAGGACGCGATGAGCCGCTCAATTGCATCAGCGACCGCCGGAGCACCTGGACGGCAATAATCGATCAGTGGCACATGCCCGACTTTCATCACATAGTAAGGGGTGATGGGCGGAACAATATCATCCATGGACCAGACGCCGCGCAAGGTCAAATCCACAAGCCAGGACGAATGTGTGTGTACCACACAGCCAGCCTCAGAATCGCAATCATAGATACGTCGATGCAAGACAAGCGTCTTGCTTGCCCGATCGCCACTGAGTTGTTCTCCTCGCGCATCAATACGAGACAAGCGCGAAGGGTCAAGGAATCCTAGGCATGCATCCGTTGGTGTAATTAAAAAACCACCGCCATCCGCCTGCGGCACCCGAACGCTGATGTTCCCGGTCGAGCCATGCACGTAGCCGCGCTCAAACAAGCTTCGACCAATCCGACAGATTTCCTGCCGTAAAAAAATCAAATGCGCTGTTTCAGTGGGGCTGCTCATGAGGATAACTTTCCAAACGCTTTCAACAAAAAGTCTTCGGTACCGAAGTTTCCGGACTTCAATGTGATGTGCAGAATTTGATCATTTACATTGGTGTTTCCGGCACACCAAGGCACGCCGGGGTCAATTTGAGCTCCGATTTGCAGTTGCTGCATTCCCAGCGCTTGAACGACCGCACCGGACGTTTCTCCACCTGCCACGACTAACTGTGCGACCCCTGCTTGCACCAATCCGCGCGCAACCAGGGCAATGGTCTGCTCCACCCACTCACCGACTTTTGCGACTCCAAGTTTTGTTTGAATTGCCTTCAGTGCGTCCGGTTGCGCGGTTGAGTAGATCAGCACCGGACCATCAATTAGCTTTGGCGTCGCCCAAGCCAGGACTTCACGCACGAGGGCCTCACGCGCATCCGGCCCTTGAGCCATGCGCAAGGGATCGATCACGTAGCTTGGTCGACCACTTGCAACAAATGCGGCGACTTGCGCGTTGGTCGCCCGCGAACAACTCCCTGCAATGACCGCCTGCAAGCCTTGGGCGGGCGGTAACACCGCAGCACGCTCGTTGGGCACGATGCCGAAATTTGCGGGCAAACCGATCGCGACTCCGGAGCCGGCAGTCACTAACGGCATGTCAGCCACGGCTGGTGCTAAACGATGCAGATCTGCATTGCTAATCGCATCAACAATCGCGACGCTCACACCCTGCTGCTTAAGCGCTGCAATGCGTTGCTCAATCGCGCCTTTGCCCTGAGCAACAACGGCATAGTCGATCAACCCAACTTGCCGCTTGGTCTGTGGCGCTAACACACGCACAAGATTGGGATCCTGCATCGGCGTCAACGGATGGTCTTGCATGCCGCTTTCGTGCAGCAGCACATCGCCGACAAACAGATAACCCTTAAACACCGTGCGACCTACGTCCGGGAAAGCTGGTGTGGCAATAGTGAAGTCTGTATTCAACGCCGCCATCAACGCATCGATCACCGGCCCAATATTGCCTTCTGCAGTCGAATCAAAGGTAGAGCAATATTTAAAATAAATCTGGCGAGCACCTTGCGCCTGCAGCCATTGCAGGGCACGCAGAGACTGCGCCACGGCGTCTTGAGGCGCTATCGTACGGCTCTTAAGTGACACCACGACCGCGTCGACTTCGGTGCTCAAGGGAGCCGTCGGGACACCGACTGTTTGAAGCACACGCATTCCGGCGCGCACGAGATTGTTGGCCAGATCGGTTGCGCCGGTAAAGTCGTCAGCGATACAGCCCAAGAGCACGCGAGGCATGATTAACGTCCAAAGGATGCCAAGCGCAGGCACCCGCAGTGTTTAGATGTCTCAAATTATAAGGTAGGGTCTGCATTACACTTGGCAGATGAGCCTAAACCCATTAAAAGTGGTTGCCCTTCCACCGAATGCCCTGCGCGCGAAAGGCAGTGGACTATCTCTGCGATACGGTACAGCCAAAAGCCCCTTCGGTTCCTGTCTATTGGCGTGGACGGGTCAGGGCATCTGTTTGCTGCACTTTCTGGACGGCCCCGCGACACAGACCGATTTGATCCTCAAGCATCTGTGGCCTCAGGCCATGGTGCAGCACAATCAGGCAGAGGCACATACCCTGACGACGTCGATTTTTTCAACGCGCGGACCCAGCAAGCCACCCACGTTAATTTTGTCAGGCACACCTTTCCAGCTCAAAGCATGGCGGGCCTTGTTAGAAATCCCGTTTGGCGAAACCAGGTCGTACGGACAACTCGCCGAAGCGATGGGCAATCCAAGCGCAGCTCGTGCGGCAGGAACCGCTATCGGCGCCAATCTCCTGGCCTACCTTGTTCCCTGCCACCGAATCATCCGCGATACCGGTCAAACCGGTCAATATCGCTGGGGCCCCCAACGCAAAGCGACCATTTTGAACTGGGAGGCCGCACAACTTGCGACTCCTGAAGCCAACCGTTAGCATCTCGCCACTTACCGAATTACTTATAGGATTCAGCAATGAGCCAACTTTTTACACCGATCGCAATCGGTCCCTTGAAGCTTGCAAACCGTATCGTGATCGCCCCGATGTGCCAATATTCCGCCGAGGACGGCCTGACGACCGACTGGCATACCATTCATCTCGGACATATGGCGCTGTCTGGCGCAGGTCTCCTGATCATCGAGGCCACTGGGGTCGAACCAATCGGTCGCATCACAAACGGCTGTGTTGGCTTATATTCAGACGAAACCGAGGCAGCACTCCAACGCACGATTGATTCGGTACGTAAGTATTCAGACATACCTATCATGATCCAGCTCGCACATGCGGGCCGCAAGGGGTCGAGCCAACGTCCCTGGGAAGGAGGCCAACTCCTAGCACCGAAGGATGGGGGCTGGATTCCGCAAGGCCCCTCTGCTATTGCTCAGTTGCCTACAGAACCCGCCCCAAAAGAACTGGACGCAGCGGGACTCAAGCGCATTCGTGAAGCATTCGTGCAAGCCACCAAGCGTTCGATTCGTATCGGCTTTGAGGGTATCGAGCTACACAATGCCCACGGCTACTTGTTGCATCAATTTCTTTCGCCGATCGCAAACCAGCGCACCGATGCCTACGGCGGTTCCTTAGCGAACCGGATGCGTTTCCCTCTGGAGGTCTTTGAAGCCGTGCGCGCAGCGACCCCAGCAAAGGTCAGCCTGGGCGTGCGCATCTCTGCAACCGACTGGGTCGAAGGCGGTTGGACACCTGAGGAAAGCGTGGAGTACGGCAATGCCCTGAAGGCACTGGGCTGCGACTTTATCGATGTATCAAGCGGTGGCGTGGCACACCAACAGAAAATACCTCTGGGCCCAAAATATCAAGTGCCTTTGGCAACGCAGATCAAAAAAGGGACAGGCCTGCCCACAATGGCAGTCGGTTTGATTACCGAGGCAAAAGAAGCGGAAGAAATTATTGTCAACGGCGAGGCCGATATGGTGGCATTAGCCCGGGGCATGCTCTATGACGCCCGCTGGCCTTGGCATGCTGCAGCCGAGCTGGGTGCATCGGTTAAGGCACCCAAGCAATACTGGCGCTCGCAACCTCGTGGCTTAACGACGCTGTTTGGCGACGCTAAAACGGGTGGTCGATAGCGCCAGAGTAACTACCTCTAGTCTCTAAAGTTATTGAACTGCAGGGGCAGAGGTACATCTGCTTTTTTCAAGAGAGCGATGGCATCTTGCAAGTCATCGCGCTTTTTACCTGTCACACGCAACTTATCGCCTGTAATTTGTGTTTCCACCTTAAGTTTGGCTTCCTTAATAGACGCAATCAACTTCTTGGAAACGGCCTGCTCAATCCCCTGCTTGACTGTGATTTTTTGACGCGCGCCGCCTAGGTTCTCGAGCGGATCCGCGACATCCATACAACGCACATCGATGCTGCGCGCACTCAGGCGCCCACGCAAAATATCAATCATTTGCTTGAGTTGAAAGGCGCTGGGGGCAACTTGCGTCACCACATAACCATCCAGCTCAAACTTGGCATCCGTTCCCTTAAAGTCAAAACGGTTCGTCAGTTCCCGGTTAGCCTGATCGACAGCGTTGGTAAGCTCATGTTTATCAACCTCAGACACCACATCAAAAGAAGGCATAGAAAAATCCCGACAGTGAAAACAGGATTCATTTTAGAATAGAACGCATCATAATGATGAGGACAACACCAAATGGCAGACTGCAACGGAATCATCAGCCAAATGTTCATTTACCCTGTCAAGTCCTGCGCAGGGATCGAGATCAACCAAGCGACTATTACCCCGACAGGGTTGGCCCTCGATCGTGAATGGATGATTGTTGACCAGGATGGCTTGTTTCTGACGCAACGTCAGATTCCCCATATGGTGTGGATCACCCCAGAACTGACCAGCCACTCGTTAAAACTGAAGGCGCCGGACCAATCTGTGCTGGAGATCGATTTCAATCAACGGGGTGCGAGCCGCTCCGTAACCGTTTGGCGTGACACCCTTCTTGCCGATGACATGGGTGACGAGGCCGCTGCTTGGCTTGATCGATATCTGGCTGTTCCAGGAAAGCGCTTTCGACTGGTGCGCTTTGCAAAAGAGGCCAAGCGTCTTTCGTCTAAGGACTGGACCAAAGAGATCGACGCACCTAATATGTTCAGCGACGGCTTTGCCGTGCTAGTTGCGACCCAGCGCAGTTTGGATATCTTGAATGAACGACTGCTTAAGCAGGGACACGAAACCGTAGATATGCTGCGCTTTCGGCCAAACATTGTGATTGAAGGTCTTGAAGCGCATACTGAAGATGATTTAAGTGAACTCCACCTTTATACCGCCTCGGGACTTGTCGCCTTAGGACTCGTGAAGCCTTGCCCTCGCTGTCCTATCCCGAACATTGACCCCTACACTGCGAACAGCACGCACGAGGTCATGGACACGCTGGCCACCTACCGAGCACTTGCGCGTATGGATGGTGCAGTTTGTTTCGGAATGAATGCTATTGTTCTCTCCGGAACAGGTCAGACACTGCACGTTGGACAAGGCTTTGACGCCGACTACGCGTTTTAAAGGAAATACCGCATGATCATGATGTTGCCGTTTTTAAGCGCCCTGCTTGCGATTTGGTTCAGTTTGCGTGGCAATCGTCCCTACACAATCTGGGCCTGGATATTTACGTTTGTGATATTTCTCGCATGGATGCACTATCACATGACTGATAAGTTGAATATTTCGCTATGAACACACTATCAGAAGACCTGAGCGGTGCGCATCGCTACTTCGGCAAATCGCTTTCTTACTGGCTTAACGCCGCTGCTTTGGCGGCGGTATGCGGCTCTTTAATCGAAGCGCTTTTCTGGCAGATCGCTTTTAACGAACTTCCCTGTCCTCTTTGTCAATTACAGCGAGTCGCTCTCACACTCGCAGGCATCGGCATGATGCTCAATATCCGCTTTGGACCCCGTGCCACACACTATGCGATCATCCTTGCCTCTGCGCTCGGGGGCGCTACAGCCTCCGTTCGGCAAGTCCTATTGCATATTGCACCGGGCGACACCGGCTACGGCTCAACGCTTTTTGGTCTACATTTTTACACTTGGGGCTTCATCTCTTTTTTCATCATGATGTTATTTTGTGTCGCGATGCTTTGCATCGATCGCGACCAGCTCCAACGATCAAAAGCCGCCACAACATATACACTGTCCACACTTTTAATCACACTATTTTTCCTTATTGCCGCCGCCAACACTTTTAGCGCGATCGCAGTTTGCGGATTTGGTCCCTGCCCTGACAATCCTACGCAATACCTTTGGCAAAAATAATATCTGGCCTAACTATGCCTGTCATGCGTTGGCTACTCTACCTCTTGACATTTCTTAGTGCTACTTGCGCAGCAGCGCAAGATCCGCTTTCTGCAGCCCTGAACCATCCGGTACCCGGAGGCGTAGCGGTCATAGACATCACCGCCAAGGTAAAAAAGGGTGCGATACCTGAGGTACGTTTTCTCGAAAAGCGAGTCCTAGTTACACGCACGGACCTAGGAAAAACATTGGCAATCGTAGGGATACCTCTAAGCACTACGCCAGGTACGCAGCGCATCACCATCGCACACGGCGCCACCCAAAGCTCGGTCGACTTTGCAATACGAAACAAGGTCTATCGTGAGCAACGCATCACTCTCAAGAGCAACAAACACGTTCATTTATCCGACGAGGATCTGGCGCGCTATAAACGTGAAGCAACTCTACAGGACAACGCCTATCAACAGTTTAGTCAGAAGCATCCAAGCAACCTCATCCTCGACAGACCGGTCGACGCACCGCTTTCTAGCCCATTCGGGCTCAAACGTTTTTTCAACGGCGAAGCGCGGGCGCCCCACTCTGGGCTAGATTTTGCGGCGCCAACAGGCACTCCTATCAAAGCTCCTGCCGCCGGTACTGTCATCCTAGTCGGCGATTTTTTCTTTAATGGGAAAACCGTATTTGTCGATCACGGGCAGGGCATGATCAGTATGTTCTGCCACTTATCCGTCATTAATGTGGCGCAAGGGCAGAGACTGGAGCGCGGCCAAGTGTTGGGGAATGTAGGAGCGACAGGCCGCGTGACTGGCGCCCATTTGCACTGGAACGTGAGTCTGAATGACGCGCGTGTCGATCCAGCTATTTTTATTGGGATGTTTACCCCCTAAGCAAAACCCACTCGAAATGTATGGGCTAAAAAAATCTAGGCGATCGAGTCTCGGTCAGGCTTCTGAGGGTGGAACATAAGCACCGTACTGATTTTCCTCGGGCTTTGTTTCTTGCGCGTACCAATAGATCAGCACCAGAATTCCGATAACTGTAATAAAGATCAACTGCCACCAACCGGTTCGGCCAATATCGTGTAATCGTCTTGCTCCAGCAGCCCACAACGGCAAGACAAACGCAAGACTAACGAGCAAGGAAACCAAATTTCCCGCAGCGAGACTTGCGATCCAGTTGATCAAAAACGTAAACAAATAAAACCACCAGAACTCGCTTCTTGTGGCACGCCCGGAAAAAGTCGCGTACTTTGACAAGCAAGTCGAAACAGCTGTAGCGAATTTCATACTCCCTCCAAGAGGCTCAGGAAAAATGAGATTTTAGTGCGTATGCCGATACAATCAAGTATCAAGCACTCCAACACAGACTGTCTATACAATCTGTCCCAACATGTTCTCTAAAGGCGTTAACCGCATGAGTATCCATTTTATTCGTCATGGTGAGACCTTACTAAATGCCGCCCGCGTCATTCAGCCTGCCGATACACCCCTCGGACCTCGTGGGCTCGAACAAGCGGAGTTGGCCGCACAGCGTATCAAGTCCCTTAAGCCTGCAGCAATACTAAGCAGCGACATGCCTCGCGCTTGGCAAACCGCGCAAGCTATCTCAAAGGCGACTGGCCTCACCCCTCAAACTACCACGTTGTTATGGGAAAGAAATTTTGGAGACTTTCGAGGTAAGCCGCACAATGCCTTTGACTTTGATCCCATCAACATGGAGGATGCGCCACCTAACGGAGAGTCACTAGCAACATTCCATGCTCGCGTTGACAGGGCGTTAGAGTACGCGATCGCATTACATGCCACACTTAACGGACCACTGATTGTTGTCAGTCACGGATTGGTAATTCATTCCTTATTCCAACGTCGTGTCGATCTAAATGGGCACACGCTACCGCAGCGCATTAGCAACACTGCGGTAAGCACGATCGATCCAACAAAGCCACACCGCGCAATACTCGTGAACTGTACGCTGCACCTCTCTGGCACACCTCTCGCGGATGATGCCAAGAGTCTTTCTGGAGGCTAAGTCGTCAACGGCTTACTTAGCACCAAAAAGACGTTTCAGGCGCGCCCAAAGAATTGAGATAAATACTGCGAGAGGATTAATAGCTGCCGCAGAGGGTGCGCGCTGGCCATTGGGATCTTGAATGACACCCGCCACGTTGCGGCCAAAGTCCGAGATCATCCTGCGAACAAACTCTTGTACCAAACCTGATCGTGAAAACTGGGCGAGAGGTCCTTGCAAGACATAGGTCAGTTCGACAAAAACTTTTGTATGTGACTGATCCAAACTTTGAACATGGTAGAGCACATCACCAGTGGCACGCGACTGGCTTAGCGCATCCTGCCCGCTTCCACGCAAGATGGCCTTTCTATTTTGTGGATCTAACTCGAGCATCGCTCGTCCTTTGAATGACGCTGACATCGGTCCGAACTTCACCGCAACCGATCCAGTCACTTCCGCGCCAGTCATTTCATCAAGTTGAGCGCCAGGCAAACAAGCCGCCACGCGATGCAAATCCGTCATGAACAACCACACATCATCGGCTGAGCAAGGAACCTCAAAGGAACCATCGACTTTCGTGCCCATCGACTTCCCGTCCGTAAGCACTGCCACAGTTTCCGGCACACCTTGCCGCACTTCTGATGTGCGACTAGTGACTTGCGCACGAAAACCCTCAAACCCTTCGGCTGGTGCACTCGCACCGCGCTCAGATCCTCGGTATCCCTGTTTGCCACTGCGCAAGAGCTCAATTTCAGCATCAGGGTTCTGCGACAGATCACGCAAGACACTCATGATAGCCGCCACGATTCCCATATAGCCGGTACATCGACATATATTGCCGGCAAGTTCTATCCGCACGCGTTCTTCGTCTGCCTCTGGCAGCCGCAAAACGATATCCCGTGCGCTCGCTAACATCCCCGGTGTGCAGTACCCACACTGAAGCGCATGATGGACGGTAAACGCTTCGCGTAGACGCCTCATCACCGGATCTTGAGCGTAGCCCTCAATCGTCGTTACAGCTTGACCATCACAAGCAACTGCATAAGTAATACAGGAACGCACCGGCACACCATCAACCAACACTGTACAAGCACCACACACGCCGTGCTCACAGCCCAGATGTGTCCCAGTTAACTGCAGCTGGTCACGCAAAAAATCACCTAGGTGCGTCCGCGGCGCGACTTGCTGCGATGAGCTCTGACCATTTACTTGGATTTGAATCGTCTTCATGCTCATCTTTGCACTCCGAATGCCTGTTGCACACAGCGCAATACCACCTGAACAAACATTTGTCGCGTGATAGGGTCTTGCTGGGGGAGTGCCTTAAGCAAAGCCGCCAGCACAGCACCTACATCAAAACCTTCCAGACCCTGTGCGGCAACTTGCGCTGCAAGATCATCCAAGACACAGGGTGCACCATCCAAGGCACCCACGACAATACGCGCTACCTTCGATGCGGGATCAATGTATGTTGCACAACTCGCATGGGCGAATTCACCAGTCTTTCGACAAAACTTTTGGTAACCCCAACGTGCACGGGATGATACCTCTGGAAAATGCACAGCAACGATCATATCGTCTGACGCCAAGACTGTCGTATATGCGGCCTGCATAAAATCAGACATCGCTACCAGCTTAGTGCCGGACGGCGACTGAATCTCAATGCGAGCATCCAACGCTGCGCACGCTAGCACCCAGTCTGCTGCAGGATCCGCATGCGCGAGACTACCGCCCATCGTGCCACGATTGCGCACTGAACGATATGCGATGCGCGAAGCCACCATTTGAAGGGGATGATTGCGAAGCAAATCGAAGACACCATCTTCTATTTGTGCATGCGTCACTGACGCACCCACCCGTATAAAATTTTGATGACGCGTAACCGTCTGGAGTGCTGCAAGCTTGGATACATCGACAACCGTATCAGGACGAGCCAGACGCAAATTGAGCATCGGTCCTAAAGATTGACTACCCGCAAGTAGTTTGGCTCGCTCACCAGAAGCCGTTAGTATGCCCAAGGCCTCCTGGATACTAGTCGCACAAACATAATTAAACTGGGCTGCTTTCATGCGTCACCCTTTGAGGCCGCCTGCCTTGCTTGCTCAATCGCCTCGAGTAGACGCCGAGGTGTTAAGGGCGTCTGATTCACCTCGATACGCCCACCCAATTTACGTAAAGCGTCGTTAACCGCTCCAAAAATTGCGGCAGGCGGTGCGATAGCACCTCCCTCCCCCATCCCCTTTGCGCCAAATTCTGTGTGCGGAGAAGGCGTTTCAATATGGTCGATACGGATATTAGGAACCTCAGTCGCACCGGGCATCGTGTAGTCTGCAAGGGTAGAAGCGAGAGGCTGACCAAACGTGTCATAAGGCATTTCTTCATACAACGCTGTTCCGATTCCTTGAGCAACACCGCCGATCGTTTGACCCTCTACTACCATCGGATTCACGACTACGCCACAGTCTTCCACAACGACATAATCTAAAATTTCGACACTGCCCATCCTTGGGTCGATTGCCACGACTGCTGCATGGGTCGCATAAGAAAAGGCCCCAGTATCAACTTTGGGCTTATAGCCTACCGTTGCTTCTAATCCAGTTGGGTCGACATCCGCTGGTAGCCTTTGCGGATTCAGATACCAAGCATTTGCGACTTGATCGATGGTCACGTGCGCATTTGCTGTTTTGACACAACCGTCTTCAAAATACACGGAGGCAACATCTGCCTCAAGCAGGTGGGCACCAATCTTTAAAATCTGCGGGATGAGTTTTTTACAGGCCTGAGAAACCGCTCCGCCTGACATGACGAGCGAACGCGAGGCGTACGTGCCACTCGAATAGGGTGTCTGCCCAGTATCGCCATGGATCACCCGAGTACGCGACACATCGATACCTAAAACTTCATTGGCGATTTGTGCAAAGGTCGTCTCCATACCCTGACCGTGCGAATGTACCCCCACGCGTATGTCGAGTCCACCATCTGGAGTCAAACGCACCATCGCCTGATCAAAACCAGGGACGATTGGCATCCCCCATGCAGCGAAGACGGATGTCCCGTGAGCGGACTGTTCGGTGTAGGTAGCAATTCCAAAGCCGACAAGCCTTCCATCCGACTCCCCAACTTCTTGACGCGATCGGATCGCTTTCAAGTCGATCATCTCTAACGCACGCCGCACACTTGCTGGGTAATCGCCACTATCGAAATATTTGTTCGCCACATTCAGATAAGGCATCTGCTCGGGCTGTACGAGATTCTCTACTCGAATCTCCCAGGGCTCACGTCCCACCTCTTGTGCGATCGCATTCAAGGTGAGTTCCATGGCAAAACAAACGCCTGTGCGCGCTACACCACGGTAAGGCACAAAACCTGGCTTGTTCGTCGCGACGCAACGGGTCACACAGCGATATCCCTCAAAGGCATACGGACCAGGCAAGTTACCCACTGCCTGACCAGGCTCAATGCCGATCGTAAAAGGCCAAACGGAGTACGCACCACCATCGATCGTAATCTTCGCATCTAACGCTAACAGTCGCCCTCGCTTGTCGGCGTAAGCTGTCATTTCGTAATAGTGTTCACGTGTATTTGCACCAGCGATCAAATGCTCTCGTCGGTCTTCAACATAGCGAAAGGGCTTTCGATAAGTCTTCGCGAGCCAGGCAACGCATAGCTCTTCTGGTTGCAAGATACATTTATAACCAAAGGCGCCGCCAACATCTGGGGAAATGACGCGCAACTGCCCCTGATCCAATTGGAGGTATTGCGCGAGTGCAGTACGAATGAGGTGTGGCACCTGCGTTGCGCTCACTACAACTAATTGATTGGCCGGATGATCCCAGTAAGCGAGCACCGCCTTACCCTCGAGCGGTACTTGGCACTGCCGAGCCAAGCTCATTTTACGGTGCACGACCACATCGGCCTTCGCACTTAACTCGTCAAAGCGCTTGTCTGCGGATAGTGTGACAAAAATATTATCTTTCCAACCCTCATGCATCAAATTCGATTGGGCTTGCGCAGCCGTTTGGATATCAGCGTAAACCGGAAGTTCCTGATAATCGACCTCTGCTTGCTCTAGCAGATCCTCGGCCTCAGCACGCGTTGGTGCGCAAGACATAAGAACCGCCTCGCCAACGAAACGCACCTTACCGCTTGCAAGCGGTGACTGCACTGACGATTGGTATGTTGGCAGTGACGAATCAGCAGCGATGTCGAGCGCGCCGACTAAATCACGGCGCTCAAATATTTGTCCTGCGAGCGCTGAAGGAATTCGAACGTTTGTAATGCGCGCATGGGCCAGAGGGCTTCTTGTGAACGCGACTTCACTCAGCCCAGGCATTGTCATGTCAGCGACGAAGTTGCCTTTGCCGTGAAGATGTCGGGCATCTTCTTTGCGTTGCACTCTCGCCCCGATACCCTGGGGCTTGATCTGCTTCACATCACCTGGGTGACCCATGCGGTTTTCTCACATCAAAGAAATGAATTAACGACGTCCAACCGCAGCGTAGGTGTAGTTATCCAAAGAAGCCTCGGACAGACGGAACCAGCTAGCCTCGCTTTGCTGGAAGGCTTGCCACTGCGGGAAAATCTTCGCAAAGTCAGGATTTTTTGCTGAGAGCTCGACCCATAACTCTTGCGACGCCTTATAGGTGGCATCCATTACATCGCGAGGGAAGATACTGACTTTCGCTCCACCGCCAATCAGTTTACGCAAGGCATCTGGATTCTTGGCGTCATAGTTAGCTAGCATCTTGAGAGTCTGCTCATTACAGGCGACTTCAAATGCAGCTTGGTAAGCTGGTGGCAAAGCGGCGAAGGCCTTGTCATTGACCATTGTTGTAATGGACGCGCTACCTTCAAACCAACCAGGTGCATAATAAAACGGTGCTACCTTGTTTAAGCCCAACTTCAAATCATCGTACGGGCCAATCCACTCCGCCGCGTCGATCGTTCCTTTTTCTAGAGAAGAATAGATATCGCTAGCGGGAATTTGTTGCGATATTGAGCCAAGCTTTGATAACACCATACCACCGATGCCACCGATTCGGATCTTCAAGCCCTTGAGGTCTTCAACCGACTTAATCTCTTTACGATACCAACCACCCATCTGTACACCAACGTTACCGCTCGTAAAATTGATGATGTTGTATTTTTTATAGACTTCACGTACAAGCTCAAGACCACCGCCGTACATCATCCAGGCATTATGTTGACGTGCGTTCAAGCCATAGCTCAAACCCGTATCAAACGCCAGTGCATTGTTCTTACCTAAAAAGTACGTGCTCAGGGTGTGATTGCACTCAACAGTTTGATTGCTGACCGCATCCATCGTTTGCGCCGCGGGTAGAATTTCTCCGCCAGCAAAAACACGGATTTCAAACTTCCCCTCAGTAATTTGACCCACACGCTTGGCGAGTTCTTCGGCCGAGCCATAAATCGTGTCAAGATTTTTAGGCCAACTTGTAGCCATACGCCACCTGACCTGTGGCGTACCCTGCGCAAAGGCGGGTGTACCTAGCGTGGCAAGACCAGCACCAGCGACGGTAGCGGTTTTAGTGAGAAAGCGACGACGTTGCATACGAATCTCCTGACGATAAAAAGTAGGTTAAGTGAGCATACTGATAGGTCTAACAAAGATCAACAACTCTAACTTCAACAACTCTTTGGAGGCTAGGGCTTGATGCCATAACCTCCGCCTCCGGGCAAGGCAAGCTCAAGGGTATCCCCCTCAACCATGTCCACGACGCCCTTAGGATTCTGCACCGGCTGTCCATTGAGAAGCACATGTCCGGTACGACCAGCCGAACCGCCCTCGATACCCTTCGCAGGAATTCGCGTGCGTTCCGTTAATAACGAGACCCGGAGCCGACCGGGCCAGCGCGACTGAAAGGAAACTTTTTGCCCCATTCCACCGCGATGCGCTCCTTCGCCGCCCGACCCATCGATCAAACTTTTGCTGCGAAAGAGCACAGGCGAAAGCATCTCAGCGACTTCGATCGGCGTATTAGATATATTGGCGGGAAAGCCAGCCGCAGGTGGCCCATCACGATCCCGCATCGCACCCATTCCGCCATTAAAAAACAGAATGCTAGAAAACGATGTGCCGCGTACTGTATCGACGCCTCGCATCAAGACAGACCAGAGTGGTGTGCCGCTATCGGCCTGAACCTTATCGGGCATCACCGAAGAAAGGGCATCAAACACCGCAGCTTGTAATTGATGCCCAATCAAATGCCGAGCACCCACGGCCGCAGGCGGTTTCGCGTTGACGATTGTTCCCTCGGGTGCGATCACTTTAAACAAGCGTGTAAAACCATCATTATTCGGTATGCCTGGTGAGAGCAAACATTTAAATGGATAGATGGTGTAGGCGTAGGTGTGATTAAAGGTTTCATTGATACCGAACCGCACCTGACCCGTACTGCCGCTGTAGTCAACCGTCACGCCTTCTGGGGTAACCGTTAGTGTGGCCTCAATCCGAACGGTTTCATCCCAACCGTCCGACTCGACAGAGCCGTGATACACACCAGGAGGAATTTTGCGTAGCTCACGCAGCGCTGCGTCCTCAGACGCCTTAAAAATCGCAGCGGCAATCTCTTCGATATCCGAGATCCCATACTCTTCGAGTAGTTCAACCAAGCGGCGCTCAGCAACACGCAACGCACCTACCTGCGCCTCGATATCGCCCCGCACTTGCTGAGGCAAACGCACATTCGCCTCGAGCATTTGCATCACCCAGGGGTTGAAGACACCCTCTTCTGCAAGCTTCACGACGGGAAAACGAATTCCCTCCTCGTATACCTCGCCCGCATCAGCGGACCATTGTCGCCCGCCAATATCAGAAAGGTGTGCGACCGCCATGGCGTAGGCAACTAAGCGACCTTTATAAAAGATCGGAGCGACCATCGTGGCATCGGGTAAATGTCCCGTGCCAATCCAGGGATCATTGGTAAACAGGATATCCCCTTGCTTCAAGTTCTCTGGCGCAATGATCTTTAAAATCCCTTTCAGGGATAGTGGCGCAGTTCCAATGAAACCAGGAATGCTGAGAGACGACTGTGCAACGAGTCGCGACTCCGTGTCGAGCAATACACAGGCAAAGTCATTCGACTCTCGCACGACGGTAGAAAACGAAGTGCGCTTAAGCGTCGCACCAGCCTCATCGGTGATCGCAATAAGACGATTCCAATAGATTTCTAAATCGATCGGACTCATCGTGTTTGGCTTAGTATTTGTCATGCTGAATGCCCTTGTTTAACGCCCAGGGTAATACGCAAGTTCGCGTGCTCGTCCAATCGAAAACGATCACCAGGGCCGATCACCACGGTCGAACCCGGCTGCTCTATTAACGCTGGGCCAACGTAATCCTCTCCTAGGCGCAGACCTCTGATATCCATCACAGGTGTATCGACAAACACATCCAGATCAGGAAAAAAAGCCGAACGCATGCGAGGGGCAACATCCTGCTCAGTGGGGGTCAACTGCAAGCCACTCGCAACGACCGTCTCTGGTGCAGGTGCTGCGCCCTCTACGCGCCAGTTCACAGCTTCAACACGTTGCGCAGTCAATTTACCGCCAAATCGCTGCGCATACGCTTGCGCAAAAGCCTCTTCGATATCAACTTGGCGCGCAGCGATCAAGGGCGTGGGCAACTCAGTCTCTACTTCAAAGCCCTGACCGACATAACGCATATCCGCACTTCGACGGAATTGAATATCTTTGCTTGCAATACCTGCCGTAGCGAGTTCACTACGCAGACTGTCTTCCATTGCCTCCAGAAGCGCGTCGATCTCTGCCCAGTCCATATCTGCCAAGCGTACAAATTTTGTACGAACTAAATCCATTTTCATCGGCGCAACAAGTAAACCAAACGCAGAGAATACGCCTGCGTTGGCAGGCACCAGAATCTCTTTACATCCACTTCGACGCGCTACTTCGCGCGCGTGAATAGGGCCCGCTCCACCAAACGCTAAAAGCGTATAGCGCCGGATATCACGACCATTTTCAACCGCATGAATCTTCGCGGCGACCGCCATATGTTCACAAACGATGCGATGAATCCCGTTCGCTGCCTCAATGACCGAGATTCCAAGCGGATCGGCCACATGCTTCTTGATCGCCTGCTCGGCAAGCTCGAGCCGCAGGCGCACGGCTCCGCTGAGGGTTCCCTGCGGCTCCAGATAACCCAGCACTAACGCCGCATCAGTGACCGTTGGACGCTCACCGCCTAGGCCATAGCACGCCGGACCAGGGCTGGAACCCGCGCTCTGCGGACCTACCTTTAATAATCCGGTGGAATCAACATGCGCAATGCTGCCACCGCCAGCGCCAATCTCAATCAGATCAACAGTCGGCAAACGCACGGGCAATCCACTACCCTTTTTAAAGCGCGCTTGCCGAGCCGCTTCAAACTCTGTCGTAATAGACGGGCGACCGTTAGAAATTAAACACGCTTTCGCGGTCGTGCCGCCCATGTCAAAGGCCATCACATCTGCAGTGTTGGCCAAGCGCGCGGCATACGCAGCACCAAGCGCTCCAGCAGCGGGTCCAGATTCAAGCATCCGAATAGGCATGCGCTCGCCCAACTGGCGAGAAATCACACCACCGTTAGACTGCATGATGTGTAACGTCGCACGCAGTCCAGTTTGACGCAATCCGTCTTCAATCGCGCCCAGATAGCTTCCCACCATCGGCATCACACAGGCATTGAGTACGGTCGCAACCGAGCGTTCATACTCGCGCATCTCGCCGAGCACTTCACTCGACAGCGACACGCATAGCTCTGGTGCCACGCGTTGAATGACCATTTTTATACGCTGTTCATGCGAAGGATTGGCATAGCTGTGCAGCAGACATACCGCGATGGCTTTCACACCCGCCTCTTTGAGTTGCCGCACGACGCGTTCAACATCGACATCATCCAAAGCTTGCACGACAGCGCCCGATGCATCGGTCCGCTCTTGCACTTCTAAACGCAATTCACGTGGAACAATGGGATCAGGCCCCGGGGTGGTCAAGTCATATAAGTCGTAGCGCAGCTCACGGGCGATCTCAAGCACGTCACGAAAACCATCGGTCGTAATCAATCCCGTGACAGCGCCTTTTCGTTCGATCACAAGGTTTGTCACAGCCGTCGTAGCGCCCACCACCACATCTGTCACCTGAGACAGAGTCAGACCGTGCTCTTTGAGCATCGCCAAAAGACCTGTGCGAATCGGAAGTACGACATCACCGACGCCCGTCAGCACTTTAGCGGTCAAGGCACTACCATCAGAACCGAGCAATACCAGGTCTGTGAACGTTCCCCCAATATCAAAAGCGAAACGGTACTGCAATGGAGATTTCCCAGCTGACATCAATTACCCCTTGACCTTCGATAGCTTGATACCACGCTCAAATCCTTTCTCGAATTTTTTATTCTCAAATACCTCTGGCTTGATCTGAAAGAACTCTTTGAGCGCACGCTGCTCCTCAGTCGTCGTGTGCATGGTCGTCGCATCAAAGGGACAGGTTTGTGTACACATCTCACATCCGATGCAATTTGCATGAATGGATTCAACACTCCCGTCGCCTTGTGCTAAGGCATCATAAAAACAAGTTTGGATGCAAATCGTGCAGCTCGGATTCTTACAGGCCTCGCTGGCGATCTCGCTGTGCATGCGTGGCTTGCGAAATTGCTCACCATAATCTTTTACCGCTTGACGTGAAGCAATACCTGTCATGGATGCAATATCAGGATAACCATGGGTATCCATGAAGGTATCGAGTCCGTTGATCATACTAGGCAAGTACTTGATACCTTTGAGCATCAGTACAGAACCAACCTGCACCAAGGGAGCACCGGTCATGATGAACTCGACGATATCGCGGTGGTCATAAATACCGTTTGACCCTGTAATGGGCATCCCAAGTTCGGTATAGATGCGATTGACCCAACGTAGCGAGAGCGCCTTAGCCCAAACCCCACCGATCCCTGCTGGGCCTCCAAGGCGAGGCAAGCCCGTTTCAATATCAACCGAGAATCCTGTGTAGCGATTGGTTGCCGTGACTGCTGAGGCACCGGCCTCTTTTACTGCGCGGGCGACATCCAACACCCGAGACTGGTCCGGGGTAAGCTTGATCACGACGGGAATCTTTACCGCCTCACACACACGCGCCGTCACTTCACGAGCGATTTCTGGTTCTTGTCCAATCATCGAGCCACCATGCACGCCAGGCATCATGGCTGGGTGAGGACATCCGAAATTTAACTCCACCATTGGCAGACCACAGTCTTCGATCGTGCGACAGATATCAATCCAACTCTGCATCGTCTTGCCGCCTGCGCTACCGATGAGATGCGAGCCCTGATCTTGCGCGTATTTATTTAGATCCTTGAGGTGTGGAATCCATTCACGTAGGGTCGTGCTGGAATAACCTGAACGACTATAAAAAACAAAATTCTTATTGACCTTGCCTTTGATGAGCTCGTTCTTTTCGTTCAAAATCGCATATTTTGAGTTCTGCGTCAGTCGAGCCATATCCTCGATGTCGGTCAGGGTCTTGATGATCATGCCGCCCGCACCAGCGTCGACACATTCACGAATAACCTCTGGACTATTCGTCGTCTCAATTGAGGCAATCACGACTGGGTTTTTAAATTTGATCCCGCAAAAATCTAACGACAAATCAGCCATGCTATTTCTCCAAATCGAATAGTTTCAGTTCACACAGAATTTTGTTTTCGTTTACGGCGTGCGTCTAACGCATTCCCGCCGGGACGCAAGGAAGTACGGCCGCTCTCATTATTGGCTTCAACCAGCCTTACCAACAGGTCAAGAAAAATACGTCGCTCCGCAGGTGCGAGCGGCTCTAACAACTGTTGCTGCGACAACTGCATATCCCGTTGATAGCGCTGTACGAATTTTTTTCCTGCGGGTGTTGTCAGACAAAGCTTGCGGCGGCGGTTCAGTGGATCAACCACCCTTGAAACGAGGCCACGGTCTTCGAGCCTTTTGAGTATTTCGGCTACGTTGGCGGGGTCGAGGCCCATCTCTTCCCCTATCGTCGCTTGGTCAACGCCGGGCCGCATCATCAAAACACTTAATAGCCCAAACTGAATGGGCGTCACTTGACCATCTGCAACTTGCTCGATAAACATCGCAACGTGAATTTGATGCAGCCGCCGGATCAGATACCCAGGGCGATCCCAAATCGTGTGTGGAGGACCGCTCGCTTGCTTTTTAGAGTCGACAGTCGGTACGACGACTAAGGCCGCCCTACCCTTACCTTCGCCAGCTCCCAAGCTCTTTGCCACGCGGCTTCCTGCTCAATCGTTTGTATACGAACGGTTCGTATACTGATGATCGATTGTCAATCCAGCTGGATAGATGTGTCAAGCGAAATATTGACTAAATCCTAGGGTCGAACCCCCGGGGTTTCCATTAGCATGCCGCGGGCGCGCCACATCAAAAACAGTTCAAGCTCAACGAGCTCTTTTGAACCAAGCGCGAAGGGCTCTGCTCTGACACCCGTCATACAGTTACGTAGGCGCCGCTGCAAAGAACCGACGGATTGCCATTCCAAACGGTATAGCGGATACGCGGTGGGATGACCCTGTGGGAAACACGGCAGTCACGAGATCCCTACTGCGTCTGGGAATTGAAAATTTTGAGTCGTGTCACCAGCTTGTAATGCGACCCACGCCGCTAGTATTTACCCTAATAAACAAAATAATCTATTGGCTGCCATGCAAAACAAACTTGTACGACTCGCGAGCCGCCCAACCGGCTGGGTACGCACTGACAACTTCGAACTTGTCGAGGCGCCCATGCCGGCGCCACTCGAAGGCGAGGTGCTCATTCAAAACGATTGGCTGTCTTTAGATCCCTACATGCGCAGTCGCATATCGGATGCAAAGTCTTACGCAAAGGGCGTCAATCCGGGGGATGTGATGGTCGGCGGAGCGGTCGGCACCGTCGTCGAATCTCGCTCGGACGCGTTTGCGGTGGGCGACACCGTACTCGCCGCGAGTGGCTGGCGACTCTACGCAACGATGCCGGCTCAAGCTGTCACAAAAATAGACGCCTCCCGCGTTCGCGCCTCTGCCTATCTTGGCGTTCTTGGTATGCCAGGTATTACAGCTTGGACTGGACTGATCGATATCTGTCAGCCCAAACTGGGCGAAACCGTCGTCGTCGATGCTGCTTCGGGAGCTGTAGGAAGTGTAGTGGGCCAACTCGCCAGACAAGTGGGCTGCCGCGTTGTGGGCATTGCGGGGGGACGAGCTAAGTGTGAATATGTGGTCAGCGAATTAGGCTTTGATGCCTGCGTCGATCACCGCGCAACAGACTTTCACGCTCAACTTGACGCGCTACTTCCCAATGGCATTGACTGTCTTTTTGAAAATGTTGGTGGAGAGATTTTTGAGTCCCTGCTTGCGCGCATGAATGTTTTCTCGCGCGTGGCGTTGTGTGGAATGGTGTCTGAATTCAATCGAGAGCCCTACGCACATCGCACACTGAGATCTATCCTGATCAATCGTATTCGGGTGCAAGGCTTCATCGTCTCGGACAAACTCGATACCTGGCCCGCGATTCGCGCGCAGCTGATCGAACGCGTCGTAAGTGGCCAGCTAAAATTTAAAGAATCAATCGTAGAAGGCTTGGAAAGTGCGCCTCAAGCCTTCGTCGGCTTGCTACGGGGTGAAAACTTCGGCAAACAGCTAATCAAGCTGCGATGATGGCTTAAAGGGTTCGCTACCTTGTAGTGAGCGAACCCACATCAAATAAAGCGAGCAAACCAAGAATCGCAAATAGAATCGCGGCAACAAGATGCACAGTGCGCATGGGCACTGCGCGGGTGATGCGATCACCAAGCAGCACTGCGGGTGCATTAGCCAGCATCATTCCGGCTGTTGTCCCCATCACCACAGCCCAGAGAGACGAATACTGCGCGGCAAGCGCCACCGTCGCGAACTGCGTCTTGTCACCCATCTCTGCCAAGAAAAAGGCAACGACGGTGGTTAAAAAAATACCACCCTTAGGATCAGCATCTGTATCATCGAGCTTGTCTGGAATCAAGATCCAAACTGCCATACCTAAAAATGAAACACCCAGTACCCAACGCATCACCGAAGGCCCAAACCAGTGCATGAGCCACGAGCCAAGCGCCCCCGCCACAGCATGATTCAAGAGCGTCGCGACAAAAATACCCAAAATGATCGGTACGGGCTTGCGATAACGTGCTGCCAACACTAAAGAAAGCAGCTGGGTTTTGTCGCCCATTTCGGCAAGGGCCACAATCCCAGTCGACATTAAAAACGCTTCAATCATAAAAACCGATCTAGCATTCGACGACTATTTTTATCCAGTTGCATCATATCGGCCAGATAAAAACGCATGCCGTGACTATCCGTAATAATCAATGCTGCACTGGCTAAGCGCCGAATATCTTCTTCCCCTTTGAGCACGAACCTTGTGGCTCCGCGATCGGTCAAAACATCCCATGTGCTCGGGGTCGAATAGGTCGACACGTTGGTAATACTTAAAATCGTTGGCATCACTTCGCGTGATGCAATCTCCTCCAGAATCAGACTGCGGACATCTTCAGTCAGCGCCTCTAAGTGATCGATCCAAACAAGTTCCTTGCCTTCAGTACCAACAAGTGCAACGTAATCGTCAGGCGCATGCACCGGAAAGGCACGAACCGGCAATACGCCCTCATGCACCACACCATCGGAAAGCGTAAGGACCAAGCGACCCGCTTGATTACGCGTCAACTGAAAATCCATTAGATTTTTTCTCCAGGGGCCGATGCCTCAAGAGGATTCTCTGCATCGACTTGGCGAGTCTGGGCCTCGTAAAGATCGTAATAAGCACCACCCCTTGCCATCAAGTCTTCGTGATTTCCAATTTCTACAATTGCACCGCGGTCTAGCACGACGAGCCTGTCAGCTTTACGCAGCGTGCTTAGTCTGTGTGCAATCGCAATCGTCGTTCGGCCTTGGATGAGATTGTCGAGTGCCTCTTGGATTTCCATCTCAGTCGTGGTGTCGACGGAAGACGTTGCCTCATCCAAAATAAGAATTCGGGGATCAATCAGTAGCGCACGTGCGATCGAGATACGCTGGCGCTCGCCACCAGATAAAGCCTGCCCACGCTCCCCCACCAGCGAGTCATAGCCTTGCGGTAGACGCAAAATAAAGTCATGTGCACGCGCGGCACGCGCCGCAGTAATGATCTCTTCGCGAGAGGCCTCAGGCTTGCCATACGCAATATTTTCCGCAATCGTGCCGAAGAACAAGAACGGCTCTTGCAAAACAAGACCAATGTTGCGGCGATATGAATTCAAGGAGTAAGAACGAATATCCACTCCATCCACTCGGATGCCACCTTCAGTCACATCATAAAAACGACAGATCAAATTCACTAGCGAACTCTTACCTGATCCGCTGTGACCAACTAAGCCAATCATTTCTCCAGCACCAATATCGAGGCTCACGTTCTTTAGCACGCTACGGCTCCCGTAACGAAAACCGATATTACGAATCTCGATTTTTCCTTCCATACGTTCGAGGGGAACAGGACGCTGCGCGTCTGGCACACTTGAGACGTGATCAAG
>JBILJY010000011.1:0-25471 GCA_044376975.1 Burkholderiaceae bacterium
GTACCGCACTTGCTCCAGGTGCAAACGCCTTCTCGGCGGACTCCGCGATGTCGCCTGCTGATTTGGGTGCGGTGTAGGTTACGTTTGCACGTGCACCCCACTGCCCTACGTCATAACGTACGCCAAGGACTGCCTTGAGCGGGTCAACACTATCCAGGGGTTGCTGGCGTCCATTGACTTCGCTTGTTCCCTTTAGATAAGCAATACCTGCCTGAAGGCTCCAGCGTTCATCTATTTTTGATTCAGTACTTATCACGACCCCCCTGATTCTGGCAGTTGTTAGGTTCACATACTGATAGACGTAAGGATTGCTGGGGCGACCGATGCCGCCTACCCGTTGCTGACTAATAAAGTTTTTGTACCGATTGTCAAAACCCGCGATGCTGTAGCGCAGGCCTTGCATTGAACCCCGCACACCAAGCTCTATGCTGTCTGCATACTCGGGCTTAAGCTCAGCATTTCCGACACTGGTATAGCCAGCCGCAATATTGCTGAATCCGTTATTGACTTGCTCCGGAGTGGGCGCTCGAAACCCGCGTGCGACCTGTCCGTAAGGAGAAAAATTCGGTAGCCATCGCCAGACCGCACCCAGTCTTGGCGTAACGGCTTGTCCCTGCGATATTTGCGGAGAGTTGCCTTTGTAGGCGTCCGTCGAGGGTGCGATCTGATAATAGTCAAAGCGCAGACCCGGAATGACACTTAACGCTCCGAACTCCATTTCACTTTGACCGAATACCCCACTTTGCGTATAGCGCGAATCCGGAAAGGGTTTAACCGGAAAGACTTCTCCGTAAGGAGGTAAAGTTCCGTTGCGCAAGCCAGATACCTGAGCCTGACTCCAGTCGACGCCGTACGTTAATTTCTGACTAATGACACCGGATAGATTAGTTTCAAACTGGGAGGTAAGGCCGACTAAGCGCGTACGGTAGGTGTTGTCGCGCGTTCGTACTGCACTTCTAACGCGCTCCTCTTGAGTGAACTGATTCACAAAAGCATCCTGCCAATAAACCTTGGTTTCTGCACTTTGAATCCAAGCTGCATTCATATCGCTGAAACGATGCTCTAGCGATACTCGATCGCGCTGTATCTGATCACGCGTATCAAAGTTTAGCGTTGCTCGAGGAGAGGTAGGTCGGAGAGCTCGCGCGGAATAGACTTCAATTGCTTGCGTACGATATTGTGACTCTACAGTGAGTGAGAGCTGCTGCGCTGCACTGAGCGAATGAACGGCTTTGCCTAACAGGTAACGATTACGATAATTTGCGGGATTGGCTTGAGTACGCCTCGCATTTTCCGAACCGTCAATACCGTGGGTTGCAGTCTCACGCCCCAAGCGATAACTAGCTAGCACCATACCTTGCCAAGCCGTCCGTTCGCCTGCAACGGCAAGCGTCCCCGCACCGGAGTGATCGATACTGGCATAGCTCACGCGCGAGAAGGCCGCCACTGCTTTCGTCTTAAGCAGGTCGCTTGGGTCGAGTGTACGGAAGCTTACGGCACCGGCTAAGCCATCACTGCCATATTGCGTAGAAGCAGGCCCACGCAATACTTCGACAGACTTGAGCCCATCAATATCAAGAAAGTCACCCCGCCCTGTTGCGAAGGCACCAAAGTTGAAACCGTTTGGGATCCGGATCCCATCAACTAGCATGAGGACCTGATTGCCCCCTAAGCCTCGGATATTGATCCCCTCGTTACCCGCACGGCCGCTGGCGTTACCGCCTAGTCCAAAGCGCGTTGGCGCTGCCCGCACACTGACATCAAGCTCATTGCGGAACAAATCTTTTATATCGCGCGCTCCCTCTTGCTCTATCTGTTGTGCGCCGATGACGGTAACGGATGCGGGCACATCCTGAACCCGACGTGGGCTGCGCGTCGCGCTCACTGTGACCTCTTCAAGCCTACTGTGCGAAACGCCTGGTGGCGTACTCGGATCTGCAAGCACTAAGCGAGGCAGATGAATGCCAAGTGTTAAACAATAGAGGGATACACGCGTTTTGCTCAGCATGAAGTGTCCTAAAACATCTTAGGCACTGGCTGGCGACGGCTGGCTGGTGCGAATTAAAGAATTTTCACGGCCTCGAGCAAGTCGGGACGTGAGGCGAATATTATTTAGTGAGAATCAACTTACCAAGGGAGGTCTTGCGCAAGCGGTACAGCACACCGTCATGTTGGATATGAATTTCAAGGGCCGAGCGAAACAGAGCCTGGCTTGTGGTGTGCATGACACCCTGCTGTGGCAAACCAGACAGCCCCAGACTTTGGGGCTTAGGTTTTTTGGTAGCGGGGTTTAACGCATGAGTAATGACATCCATGCGTATATTCTAAACGATAATGATTCTCATTTGCAAGTACATCACGGCATTTTTTGCAACGTGTAGTTACTGTCCCGGCGAAAGTCCCTTGATGATGGTCGTCGCATTGTGCTCGATCATTTTCAAATAGGTATCCACAGCAGTGCCTGGCTCAGAGAGTGCATCGGCATAGAGCGTCCCGCCAATCCGCGCTCCACTCTCCTTGGTAAGACGTTCGAGCACGCGTGAATCAGAAATGTTTTCAACGAAAATCGCAGTGACCTTGTTCTTTTTTATCTGGTCAATGATGCGCACAACGTCGGCAGCGGAAGGTTCACTACCTGTCGATAAACCCTGAAGTGGGTAGAACTTAACGTTGTAGGCCGCAGCAAAATATCCAAACGCATCATGTGAAGTAATAATACGTCGTTGTGCAACAGGGATTGCTTTGAGCCGCTCGCGTATGGACTGATCAAGCAAATCTAACTCCCTACTATAAGCCGTTGCACGCTGTTCGAACTCCTTGGCTGCGTCAGGCTTTGCCGCAGCAAGCGCAACACGTATATTTTGCACGTACTGTTTAATATTCAACGGGTTCTGCCAGGCATGTGGATCAGCCGCATGACTATGGCTATGTCCATGCTGATGACCATGACCTGCCGCCTCTTGAATGGTCTTTACGCCTCGGCTGGCTACGACGACCGAGCCACGATATCCAGAGGACTTTATTAAGCGATCCATCCAGCCCTCAAAACCCAGACCATTGATCACAACAAGTTTGGCGTTAGCAAGGCGCTTGGCATCAGCCGGAGTTGGATCAAACACATGAGCATCTGAGTTCGGTGCCACCAAACTCGTCACCTCGACATGCGAGCCACCAACCACTCTCACGAGATCCGCAAGAACTGAAAAACTAGCCACGACCGGCAAAGGCTGAGCCGCTGCAGGGGCGACAAGAACACTCGCAAGTGCGATCAACAGCCATGAGCGAAACGTACGAAATGTACTAAGGTGCATTATGACTCCTTATGTTGTGGGGCAGGAAACCACACTTGTCTAAGACTATCGCGCGAACCAGTAAACAGGGAGATCAAGTAAAGCCCCCCAGCCACCAGCACAATACTTGGCCCTGAAGGAAAGTTGGCGTGGTAAGAAATCAACAGCCCCACGACCGCGCTTGCCGCGCCAATACCGGCCGCAACGCTTGCCCGAGCAATGACGCCGTAACACCAAAATCGAGCCGCTGTGGCTGGCAACATCAATAAACCGACGGCCATCAAGGTGCCCAGCGCTTGAAAACCAGACACTAAGGTCAAGACAACCGTCAACATAAATACTTGATGAATCAGCCCACCACGACCATCAACAGAGCGCAAAAACGCTGGGTCAAAGCATTCAATCACCAACGGACGCCAGATAACGGCCAAGACCAGCAAAGTGACAGTCGAGGCGCCTGCGATCATGATTAAGGATTCATCATTCGTCGCCAAAACACTCCCAAAGAGAAAGTGCAATAAATCCACTTTGCTTCCACTGGTGGAAATCAACAATACGCCAACCGCTAAAGAAATGAGATAGAACGAAGCGAAACTCGCATCCTCTTTTTGTTTGGTCCACCGCGTCACTAGGTTTGCAACTAGCGCCATCAAGGCAGCGGCTACGAAACTACCAATCGTCATGGCCGGTAGCGAGAGACCAAAAAATATAAAACCAACTGCAGCCCCTGGGAGCACCGCATGCGCGATCGCATCGCCCGCTAGGCTCATGCGCCGCAATACTAAAATGGTACCAATCGGGCCACACGCCAAACCGATGATGACACAAGCCACGAGCGCGCGTCGCATAAAGCCATAGTCGACAAAAGGCAAGAATACAAAGTTATATATTTGTTGAAATGCGTCCGTCAGCATTAGAGACGTCCCCCAGCTTCGGGAGCCCGAACGCACCACGGTGCTCGGTCATCCCAATATTCTGCCGTTGCACGAGCCCGAGATAAATTATCAGTACTCAAGACCGCCTGCGTGGCATCCCAGGCAATCGCCTCACGCGCTAATAAAAGTGTTTGGGGAAAGTATTGACGAACCATCTCCAGATCATGCAGAACAGCAATCACGGTCCGCGAGTGGTGATGCCAGTCCAAGACGACTTGCAGCAAGTCTTCAACCGTTCGCGTATCCAGCGCGTTAAACGGCTCATCCAACAAAATTACAGGTGCGTCCTGCATCAGTAGGCGTGCAAAAAGAACGCGCTGCAACTGTCCGACCGATAGCTCTCCGATAAAACGTCGCTCAAAGCCGACGAGACCAACCGCTGCGAGCATTTCAGTCGCCCTCTGCTTGACCTCACGGGATGCTGGCAAAAAACTCCCCATGACCTTCCATGCCCCGAGAACTACGACATCGAGAACGCGAACGGGAAAATCTCGATCAATCGCTGATTGCTGCGGTAAGTAGGCAAGATCAATGCGCGAAGCATCTCCAAACCGAATAGATCCCTCAATACCCTTCAGTTGACCTGAGAGAGCCGACAAAAGAGTGCTTTTCCCAGCACCATTAGGCCCGACAATCGCGGTGAGCGAACCCGAAGCGAACGTTCCCGACAGATGATGTACCGCCGGATGTCCATCAAAGGCAATCGTCAAATTCGTCAACGCAATTTCCGGCGCGAAACTGCCTTGCTTGATGAGCTTATCCATTGTTTTGCAGCGCCCACCACACAGCGATCCAAACGAGACCGATCACGCCACAGACAACGGCGACACGCTGAGCAACACCACTGAGCACCGGACTGCGTAGCGCCGGAGGCGCATACACAATCCCCCTAGACGTGCGCGGGCCCTCGCCCCCCAGTCCGACTTGGTCTTGGTGGTGGTGCTCATGATGGTGCTCATGAGGATGCGCATGCAAATGCTCGTGCTTCGATGATGACGACATTGTCGTAGGGGTAATGTTTGGGAAAGGCTGATTAAGGGTGGAAACGCTCATACGATTTAATAATGATAATACAATATCATTAATAATACAAAATCATTATTGATGTAGGTAAGATACGGTATGAAGAACAATCACGCTCCAAAAGTAGAACGCTCGACACGCCAACGTGCGGCGATCCGAGAAGCGATTGAACAAGCCGGACGCCCCTTGCTGGCGCAAGAAGTTCTTGAACTTGCCGGTCTGCATGTACCCCGCCTTGGCATTGCAACGGTTTATCGCAACATCAAAGTCATGGTGGAAGAAGGCGCGATCAAGCAAGTACTGCTGCCTGGAGAGAACCCGCGCTTCGAACTAGCGGGGCACGATCACCACCATCATTTTCAATGCAATGCATGCCAGAAAGTGTTCGATATCCACTCCTGCCCAAGCGACTTGGGCAATCTGGCCCCTAAAGGCTTCAAAGTCGAAAGTCACGACCTCACGCTCTACGGGCGCTGCAAAGACTGCTAGCCGTCAAGCATGCGTTGACCAGGCGGCGCTAAACATCAACAGTCCAAATAGCAAGACCGCGACCGAGGCAAGGCCTTGCACAAGCGCGACCAAGTACGTGCCCAACCGCAGTTTGGGTCCATCAACGATTTTCTCTAAGGCATGATTCGCCCAAAGCGAGGCACTCGCCAACGCAGCTACTGTCAAACCAGTACCGAGCCCCATTGCCAACGCTGCGGCAACCCCTGCAATAAAGAAACCTTGCGAGAGTGTAAAAACCAAAACAAAGATAGCACCGGTACAAGGCCTAAGTCCAATTGCCAAGACCGCAGAGGTCGCCCTCGACCAATTGAGTTTGCCGCTCACTAGCGCTGGATCGGGTGCATGTAAGTGCCCGCAGCCACAAGCGTCATCGTGATGATGATCGTGATGATGCCCCTGGTGATGAGCGTGAGCATGTGATCCATGATCGTGCCCAGCATGGGGAGCCACTTGCTGAGACGACCCACGCTGAAACGCCACACGTATGACATGCCGATAAACAAGCAAGAGCCCAAGCGCAACCATCATGAAATAGGAGCCAAGCTCCAGCCACCAGGTTGCCCGATTTAAAGTCATCCCCGACACATTTAACAAACCTGCTGCAACACCCACTAGCACGACGGCAACGACAGCCTGCAAAAATGCTGACAGTAAGGCCAAAAGCGCTCCATTACGTATCGTCTCTCGGTTCGCAAGCACGTACGCAGTCAGCACGGCTTTTCCGTGCCCAGGTCCAAGAGCATGAAACACCCCGTAAGCAAAGGAGAGGCCCAACAAGAGCCATGCGGCCCAGCCATCCTGCTGCCACGCACGAACAGCCCCGGTGAGTTGTCGGTAAAAATGCGATTGCCACATCGCCATCTGGGCAGAGAACTCACTGAACCAGCCTCCCAAATTGAAATTTAACCGTTGCTCCGGTGTCGCAAACGGGTGAGCTGTTTGAGCGAGCACCTCTGCGCTCATTAAAAACAAACCGCAAACGCACAACACAACGAAGAACGCGATCGTTGGCCGCTTCAGAACGCGTTGGAGCTGCAACGGGCCTCTCAACATGTCACCTTAAATTGGTGTGATAGCTGCTTAGTGATCTCTTTTAATTCAGGCGGTAGCTCCTTCTGGTCTGCAGGAATGGACCAAAGAAGCCTTTCTGTTTTGGGGTCGAGCGGACGTGGGGACAGATAGTTGATTCGGCAACTCTTGGGCGCACCGTCCAAGCGATAGGAGGCAGCCCCTTTATACGCGAACGCAACGAAATAGCTCGGGTCGTAAATATCAACTTCTACCGCTTGTTTACCGGGGGTTATGGGCAGAGTGAAGGGCAGCTCAAACGACAATGTCAATTGACCGCTTTTTGGCTCCCAGGTTGTCACCGCCTCCTTAGCCAAGCCAAATGCAAATTTTTTCGTCCCTTGCAGCGTCTCCGTAAAGAAATGCGACTCAGGGTCAGCAAGCGCAGTCATCCACTCTTTCGTTATTTTCTCAAGTTCGTCTTGCGCAACCTCTCCGGACTTGGAGCGAGGCATGCCCTGCAGGGCATAGGCCGCGAATAACTCATCAAACTTCCAGCTCTGGCGCAAGGAAACAATCTGCCCTTCGCTATTAAACACAAGTTGCACGCCACCATCGATAAAAATATGGGGGTGAGCGAATGCTGGTATGTGAAAGCATATCCAGAGGCTAAACACCTGCAGACACTTTCGAAGAATCACTGAACTGCGCGACATACCGCTTACCTTTAACGAGGGTGGAACCCGATCTGACAACTAAAGTCGGGGCAGAGTTCCATTTTAAGTCGATACGACCCTTCCCGCTGCCAACAGCCCGAATAGTTCCGTGGTGTCCTCAAGCCTATCGAGCTTATCAATTAGAGCAATCGAGCGGTCAATTTGACTGGCGGACAAGCATGATTGCACAACATGACGGTACTTATAGACTACCTCATCGTGGGATAAGGGATTTTCCGGACTACCACGACGATTGAGTATTTCATGCTCAAAGCGACGACCGTCGGTGGTCGTAATGCCTACCCTTGCTGCGTGGCGATAAGCGGGTCCCATCGCATCAATCTCTGAGTCGATCCGCGCCTCAATCCGCCCAATGAAATCCATAATCTGGGGATCGGCTAAGCGCTGCTCCTGATATTGCGCAACAAACGCCATGCCGTCAAAGCCCATCACCGCTAAACCGTAGTACAAGTTCATCTGGGCTGCGGTCACACCTTGTGCCTTGTACTCCCAGGCGCAATGTGTAAAGGTCATTGAACTCACACCAACGTCGAGCTTTTTAATATCCTGAGGTGTCAACTTATGTTTGATCAAGAGCGCGGAGAACGCGTCCAAGGCCGAATGAATGCTTGTGACACAAGCGTGCGGCTTGTAGCCAACCTTCCCCGTCTCCCAGACGGACCCTAACCCCTCCAATAATCGCTCTGGGTTGGGACTATTTGAATAGGTACTTAAGTAGCCACCGTAACCGGCCTCTAGCACATCGGTAATCCCGGTAAAGTCTCTCTGTGCCAAATACGCCGAATACACACCACTCTGCGCTGCCCGGCCAGAGTGAAAACGTTTCACCATTGCCCCCTCCTGCGCAGCCATCAATCCACCCGCCTGTGATCCAGCGATACCCAGCGCGTGTTGTGTATGCAAGGGATCAAGCCCAAGCATCGCCGCTGCACTGGCTGCCGCGACAAACACACCGGAGGCACCCTGCGGATGAAATCCTCTAAAAAAGAGACCCATCGTCGCTGCATTGCCAATGCGAGTGCCAATCTCATAGCCGGCCGTCATCGCTGTAAGCAAAGCGCGTCCATCGCGCTGCTGCGTCTGTTCGGCTAGTGCCACCACAACCGGCGTTGCAATCGAGCCCGCATGCAAAATCGACTCTTTGTGAATATCATCTAGCTCAAATGCATGACCAGCCGTCGCATTTACGAGCACAGCCCCGCTCACCGAAGTTTTTTGTCCACAACCAAAAATGGATGCAACAGGCCGTGCACCCTCTTCTTGCACCATCGCGGCGACACGTTGCGTCCAGGGTAAGGTTGCACCAAATAAACAGCAACCCACACTATCCAGAAAACTCGTACGCATACGCGCGATGACTTCAGACGGAATATCTTGAAAGCGAAGCTGCGCCGAGAAGGCTGCCAACTCGCGCGTCGCACCTGGCAATAACGAAGCGGGATGACTATCCATGGCTCGGCTCCAAATCTAAGCGGGCGACGATGCCCGTCATCGCTTGTGACGCCGCTGGATAACGCTGCATAACAAGAGGGTCATGACCGGGGATGATATGGCGATTCGATTGCGCCAACGCTTCAAGCTTGGCGTATCCCTGTAATGCTTCGCCAACATTAAACATCGTTGTGAAGGCACGTCGCTTTTCAAAATGCTCGTAGTAATGGCTCGTATCTGAGGCGAGTACAACCCAACCGCGCTGGGTCCACACGCGCACACACTGCATACCGTGTGTGTGACCTCCGATACGGTGAACAGTCAGGCCCGGCGCCAAGTCACCCTTACCCGCGTAAAAACTCACGCGGTTTTTATAGACCAAGCGCACCATACCCACGATCTCGTCGACTTCGTAGCTATGGCTAAATTGCTTCTGACACATGTGGCGGCCAGTTGCATAGGCCATCTCATCGTCTTGCAGATGAAACTGAGCTTGCGGGAAGCTTTCAAACGTCCCAACATGATCGTAATGAAGGTGCGTGATGATGACATGTTGGACAGCTGCCGCGTCAACACCTAATAGCTTGAGTCCTTCCGCTGGGGTACGCAATAAGGTCCGGCCGCGCTTAGCAGCCATCTCTGCGCTAAATCCCGTATCCACCACAAACGTGTGCTCGGCATTACGCACCACCCACACGTAGTAATCCATCGCCATCGGACCATCGTGCGAATCCCCGCCTATGAAATGGTTTTTGCGCAAGGCCTCGCGTGTTGCATACTTCACTGCAAACACCTCATAAGGCTGGACATTCATTTCTGTCTGCTCAACATCTCGTGTCATTGTTCCTCCGGTTTTCACCCATTCACCATATTTTCGCGTACGCGCCGCAACCCGCTAAGCATTGCTTGTTTCATGCGTTTTTGCGCACTGCACACAAACTTATTAAATCGTGAACCCAATGCTAACGAGCGGATACCTCCGGGTCAATCGAATAGAATCAAATGATCTTCGATTGCATAACCCCGAGACACCATGACGACGCCGAACCAGTCCCTAAAATTATTTTCTACGATTGCGATGCGCAACGTACTCAAAGAGATTATCCCCGAGTTCGAAAAGCGCACTGACGCACACGTGACGATTGAATATGGTGCGACCGCTCAGTTATCGGAACGCATTCGGGCAGGCGCGCGCGCCGATGCCATCATGGCTGTATCAACTTCTATTGATGAACTGATCAAAGAAAACATCTTACACAGCGGAAGTCGTTTGGACTTTGTCAGCTCGGATGTCGCAATGGCAGTCAAGCAAGGCGCTCCTGCACCGGACATCTCGACGGCAGAGGCTTTCAAAGCGACACTTCTATCCTGTCGCTCAATCTGCTTTTCTAAGCAAGGTGCAAGCGGTATGTACTTCGCCAGCTTATTAAAAAAAATAGGGATTGAAGACGAAGTGAGAGCTAAAGCACTAGTCTTACCAGAGGGCTTAACCGGCGAACCTGTCGCCCGCGGAGAGATCGAGCTCGCCGTACAACAGATGAGCGAGTTGATGCAGGTGTCAGGGATTCATATTTTTGCGAAACTTCCCCCCGCCGTTCAACAATCAACAATCTTTTCTTTAGCTAGCTTCACCGAAACAAAGCAAGCAAAGGTCATTCAGTCCTTAGCAACCTTTATGCACTCTCCAGAAGTAGCTGCCGCCTTACGCTCCCAAGGCTTGGGCCCACTGCTTTAACTCCTTACGAGGCTCCGTATGACAACAGAATTACATTTCTTAACGATTGCAGAAGCGTCGCAACAAATTAAAGCGCGCACGTTATCACCCGTCGAATATGTCGACCATTTAGCGAAGCGGATAGAGGCCATTGATCCACAAATCAATTCCTTTATTACTCCAACAGTTGAAATGGCTCGCGCACAAGCCAAGACGGCTGAAGCAGAAATCGCAGCTGGCAATTACCGCGGCCCGATGCACGGCATCCCCTACGGTGCGAAGGACATCTATGAGACCGCTGGCATTCTGACGACTGGCGGTTCGCGCATTGCTCAGCACCATATCCCTAAGCATGATGCGACGACTATCTCCAACATGCGGAATGCGGGCGCCGTCTTGCTCGGCAAACTCAACACACACGAATTTGCGCACGGAGGTCCTTCGTTTGACCTGCCCTGGCCAATTGTCCGCAACCCTTGGAGCTTGGACTGCTTTAGTGGCGGATCCTCTAGTGGCTCGGGAGCTTCTGTTGCCGCGGGCCTTTTGCCTGCAGCGCTAGGCACAGACACAGGAGGCTCTATCCGCGGGCCTGCCTCGCTCTGCGGTATCGCGGGCTTCATGCCGAGTTCTGGACTGGTGAGCCGAACTGGAGTCATGCCAAATTCGTTCACACTTGATCACTGTGGTCCGATGGCCTGGACCGTGAAAGACTGTGCAATCATGCTGCAAGCGCTCGCTGGGCATGATCCTGCGGATGGAAATAGTTTTGTACAAAACATACCAGACTATAGTGCTGGCCTTGACGGTGACTTAAAAGGCTTGCGCGTTGGAGTCATGCGCTATGTGTGGGAGGGCGATCTACCCATTTCAGCCGATCACCAGCAAGCGCTAAACAATGCCGTGCAGGTTTTAAAAGGACTCGGCGCAACGGTGTCAGACTGCAAGCTTCGTCCGATGCAGGAATACATGGATGTCAAGGTCGTACTGGCCGAGACCGAGATTTTTACGGTTCAACAGCAAGGTCTCATTGAGCGGCCCGGTGACTACGGTCGAGATTTTCTGACGCGTATATTGCCTGCAGTGATGTTCCAGTCTACGGATTTTGTCGCTGCCACGCGAGAGCATCGCCGTATGATCCACGAAATGGCACCCATCTATGAGAAGTTTGATGTGTTGCTTATGCCAAGTTTTGGCGCTGCCAAACCCATCACGGCGCACCGTCCAATCAGCTTTTGGAAAGGTGCCAATGCACAAGTGCTCGCGAACATTACGGCAGGACCCGCTCTTGCAATGACCTGCGGTTTTAATGCGAGCGGATTGCCGATGGGCATGCAACTCGTCGGGGCTCCATTACAAGATGCACAAGTACTAAGAACAGGACATATTCTAGAGTGCGCACTTGCGCTGCGCGCAAAGCGTCCTCAGTTAACGCCCGGCGACACTGCTCCATCTCTAATTGCTCCAGACCTGACTCCAGACACTTCCCACTGTGATGCGGCGACCAGAGACTTTGCGCATCGTATGGCGATCAACGCGGGATTACGGCTGAATGATGAGCTTCTTGAACTGCTGTTTGAGGCAGCGCCCTACGCATTACAAATGACGCGGCGCCTACAGAAAAATCGAAATTGGTTTGACGAGCCTGCGAATAATTTTCGACCTGGTGCAAGATAATGACCGTTAAACAACGTTTACAAAAAGAAGAGATTCTCCTTGCACCAGGCATCTACGATGCCTTCTCTGCAATGGTCGCTGAGCAAACTGGTTTTGAAGCGGTGTATCTGTCAGGCGCATCGATTGCTTACACCACGCTCGGGCGCTCCGACGTCGGCTTAACCACGTTCACCGAGGTCAATGAAAAAATTGCTCAAATACGTGACCGTATTAAGTTGCCTATCATTGTGGATGCGGATACGGGATTTGGGAACGCACTCAACACGGAACGCACAGTACGCGGCTTCGAACGCAGCGGTGCAAATATCATTCAACTCGAAGACCAGAGTTTTCCCAAGCGTTGCGGACATCTGGATGGAAAAACGCTTGTTAGTACGCAAGAGATGGTGGGCAAGATTCAAGCCGCGACCGACGCGCGTCACAGCACCGACACATTGATTATGGCGCGTACCGATGCTGTGGCCGTCGAGGGCTTCGAAGCCGCCTTAGAACGCGCTGAGAGCTATCTCGCCGCCGGTGCTGATGTATTGTTTGTGGAAGCTGTCCGATCCGACGAGCAAATGCGAATCGTAAATGCTCAATTCAAAGGTCGTGTGCCCCTATTAGCCAACATGGTCGAGGGCGGAAAAACGCCAGTAAAATCCACACAAGTATTGCAGTCGCTTGGCTATTCCATCGTCATCTTTCCAGGTGGCACCGTAAGAGCCGTGGCGAATACTTTGCAGCAATATTATGGAAGCCTGAAACAGACCGGCAGTACGCAGGCATTTCAGGATCGAATGCTCGATTTTGATGGACTTAACGACCTCATTGGGACTCCCGAACTGTTGGCGCGCGGTAAGCGCTACGAGAGTGGTGAGCACTGAACCGCTCAGGCAGGCCATCTACACCCTTTTAAGCAGTAGCTTTAACGACACGCATAAACAAAAAGATGAAAACATATCGCATAGCAACAATCCCCGGAGACGGCATTGGAAAAGAAGTCGTCCCTGAGGGCCAAAAAGTTTTAGAGGCCATTGCCCAGAAAGACAAAAATATAAAGTTTGAATTTCAGGACTTTGATTGGGGTGGCGACTACTACCGCAAGCATGGAATGATGATGCCTGAGGATGGCCTCAACGCCTTGCTCGACAAGGATGCCATTTTGTTCGGCTCCGCAGGTGATCCCCATATTCCGGACCACATCACCCTGTGGGGCTTGCGTCTAAAAATTTGCCAAGGCTTCGATCAGTACGCCAACGTTCGCCCGACGCGAATTTTGCCTGGTATCGATGCGCCACTTAAACGCTGCACACCTGAACAGCTTAACTGGATCATCGTGCGCGAAAACTCGGAAGGCGAGTATTCAGGCGTTGGCGGCCGAGCCCATCAAGGCCACCCCATTGAGGTGGCAACCGATGTCAGCATGATGACGCGAGCTGGCGTTGAACGCATCATGCGTTATGCCTTCAAACTTGCACAGTCACGCCCACGTAAGTTGTTGACCGTCGTCACGAAGTCCAATGCGCAGCGTCACGCCATGGTGATGTGGGACGAGATTGCGGTCCAAATCGCGAAAGAGTTTCCTGATGTCAAATGGGATAAGGAACTTGTTGATGCAGCGACAGCCCGCATGGTGAACCGCCCCGCCACGCTCGACACGATTGTCGCGACCAATCTGCACGCAGACATTTTGAGTGACCTGGCAGCGGCTTTGGCCGGCAGTCTAGGGATTGCGCCGACTGGCAACATTGATCCAGAACGCCGCTACCCCTCGATGTTTGAACCCATCCACGGTTCCGCGTTCGACATCATGGGCAAAGGTCTTGCCAACCCAATTGGTACATTCTGGTCCGTAGTAATGCTGCTCGAGCACCTCGGTGAGCAGGCTGCAGCAGATCGTTTGATGCAAGCAATTGAGGCCGTCACTGCAAACCCTCGCCTGCACACCCGTGATCTAGGTGGCTTGGCCACCACCGCACAAGTCACGGCGGCCGTGTGTGAACACCTCAAGTAAATAGGCAAACCATCCAGTTTGGGGCCCTACGCCCACACGAAATAAGAACTTCTATTGGTGCATTCGTGACATAATTTTGGCGAGACAAATCAACCCAAAATCACATTAAAAATGTCTGAGCATACGCAGCAACAATCACTCGGCGCTACCCCCTTTGCAGGGCTGGTGGTGATCGAGCTAGGAAACAGTGTGGCAGCCCCTTTCGCCGGTCAGATTTTCGGCGAACTCGGTGCCCAGGTCATCAAAATTGAAAAATCAGACGGTGACGATGCGCGAAAGTGGGGTCCTCCTTTTTGGGAAGGTTCCTCACCCTTTTTTCAATCGCTCAATCGCAATAAAAAGTCGGTGGTCTGCGACCTGCGTAACGAGACAGAGGTCGAAGCCCTGCGTCAGTACATCTGTGAGCATGCTGACATCGTGATTCAAAATTTACGGCCCGGCCATGTTCAAAAGCTCGGACTTGATGGCGCCACTCTTCTCGCGCGCCAACCTCGCCTGATCTACTGCAATCTCGGAGCATTTGGAAATACCGGACCGCTCAAGGATCGTCCTGGTTACGATCCGTTGATGCAGGCCTTTGGAGGCATCATGAGCACAACGGGCGAGCCAGGCAGACCTGCGGTGCGCGTGGGTGCTTCAATCGTGGACATGGGCACCGGAATGTGGGCCGTGATTGGCGCACTCACCGCCCTGCTAGAACGCCACACGACGGGCCGTGGCAGAGTGGTCGATGTATCGCTTTTTGAAACCGCAACAACTTGGGTTTCTTTGTTGGCGGCGCAGTACTTTGCTAGCGGCAAAGTCATGGCAAAACAAGGCTCCGGTGCAGCAGGAATTGTCCCCTATAAAAGCTATCTGACCAGTGACGGTGAGCTCGTGATCGCTGCCGGCAGCGACGCTCTATTTAAATCTCTCGCCAAAACGGTTGGACATCCAGAATGGATCGACGATCCGCGCTTTACCGACAACCCTAAACGCGTCGAAAACGAAACACTGCTCTATGGCATGCTTGATGCGCTGATTGTCGCTAAGCCAACTGCACACTGGGTTGCGGAGCTCGAGAAGGCGGGAGTCCCTTGCGCACCCGTTAACGATATCGCTCAAATGGCGGCGCATCCACAAACTGAGGCACTCGGTTTGATTCAGGATGTGCCCGGTTCAGGAATGCGCTTCATCGGGCTACCAATTAGTTTTGACGGTGTGCGACCACACCCAAGCGCGCCACCTCCCAAACTTGGCGAACACTCAGATTTGATTAATCAAAGGAATAAGAAATGACCGCTTTCCCCGCATACGAAACGATCGCCACTGAAATGGTCGGCACGCACGTCCTGAAGGTCACGCTGAACCGACCACAGGTAGGCAATGCCATCAACACACAATCTGGTCACGACCTACTCGACCTCTGGAACCGCTTAACTGCTGACGCAGGTGACATTCGCTGCATCGTCTTGACGGGTGCCGGAGAGAAAATATTCTGTGCTGGCGGCGATCTCAAAGAACGTAACGGCATGACCAAGAAGCAATGGACCTTGCAGCATGAGCTCTTTGAGCGCATGTATTGGACCTTGGTGGACTTACCCATCCCCGTGATCGCTGCGGTCAATGGGCACGCTTACGCCGGTGGACTCGAGATGGCCTTGTCCTGCGACTTCATCTACGCCAGCAACGCCGCGCGCTTCGCCTTGACCGAAGTGACCTTAGGCATCATGCCGGGTGCTGGTGGCACGCAAAACCTACCGCGCGCCATCGGCGAGCGACGCGCTAAGGAAATCCTCATGACCGGCAAGCCGTTCAGCGCACAGCAAGCAAGTGAATACGGCTTGATCAACGCCATTCTCGAACCCACAGAAGTGCTGGCAAAGGCGCTGGAAACAGCAGAGGTCATCGCTTCCAATGCCCCACTATCTGTGCGGCAAATTAAGAAGTCTGTACGTTATGGCGGTCAAATGGAGCTGCGCACAGCGTTCCGCTTTGAAATTGAAGCGTACAACCATCTTATTGACACCGAAGATCGCATGGAAGGCGTCAAAGCCTTTAACGAAAAACGAAAAGCTAACTTTAAAGGCTGTTAATCATGGGTCACCCCGTCCAAAACATTAGCATTTCGACTGGCGAAGATTATCCAGAAATTCGCGAAGGTGTAAAACGCGTTTGTGCCGACTTTCCAGGGTCTTACTGGCGCGGGCTAGAAGAGACTCTCGCCTACCCAACTCAATTTGTGCAAGCCCTCACTGCATCAGGCTACCTCGGTGCCTTGATCCCTGAAGAGTACGGTGGCAGCGGCATGCCCTTGCGCGCAGCGATGGTGATCCTTGAAACCATCCACGCCTCAGGCTGTAACGCAGGCGCATGCCATGCACAGATGTACACAATGGGAACCGTGCTGCGTCATGGCAGCGACGCGCAAAAGAAAAAATATCTACCTGATATCGCGAGCGGCAAACTTCGCCTTCAAGCCTTCGGTGTCACAGAGCCAACTACCGGGACCGACACCACAAAACTGAAAACGCGCGCTGAGCGCCAAGGCGATCATTACGTCATCAACGGTCAAAAAGTCTGGACCTCGCGTGCGCTGCACTCTGACCTGATGCTTTTGCTCGCACGGACCACACCGCTTGATCAGATCAAAAAGAAGAGCGATGGACTCTCAGTGTTTTTGCTCGACATCCGTGACGGCTTAGGTAAAGGTCTGGACATTCGTCCGCTCAAGGCCATGGTAAACCACCATGCGACCGAGGTCTTTTTTGATAATCTCAAGATCCCTGCGGATTGCCTAATTGGTGAAGAAGGCAAAGGCTTCAAATACATTCTGGACGGCATGAATGCGGAGCGCATCCTCGTTTCAGCCGAAGCGATTGGCGACGCACGTTGGTTTACCCAGACTGCAGTGAACTATGTTAACGAGCGCCGTGTGTTTGATCGCCCCATTGGGCAAAACCAAGCCGTTCAGTTCCCGATTGCACGCGCCCACGCTGAAACCGATGCGGCCGATCTGGTGCTACGTCGCGCTGCGGCACTATTCGACGCAGGGCTACCCTGCGGTGATGATGCCAACATGGGTAAGTTGCTTGCGTCGGATGCGACCTGGCATGCAGCAGAAGCTTGCCTACAGTGCCACGGTGGCTTTGGCTACGCCAAAGAGTATGACGTTGAAAGAAAGTGGCGCGAAACGCGTTTATTCCAGATCGCACCTATTTCAACTAACCTAGTGCTGTCGTACATCGGCGAACACATGCTTGGCATGCCACGTTCGTTCTAATAATAAATAAAGCCATACCGGAGACATCAACATGACAGGTCTAACTAAAGCACTCGCCGCCTTCGTCGCCAAACCCAGTTTTGGCACTGATGAACAGGCTGCACTCGAGGTGGCAAAAACGGGCTTCATCGATACGATTGCAACAATGATGGCTGGCAATGCAGAGCCGGTTGTCAATATCGTACGCAAGTATTTTGCAGAGGCCACAACTCCTGCCGAGGCACCTGTGCCCTTTCTCGGTACGATGCACCCCGCAGCACAAGCAGCATTTATCAGTGCTGTTGCCGGCCATGCGCTGGATTATGACGATGTGGCAATCTCTGGCCATCCAAGTACCGTGCTCGTGCCAGCCATTTTGGCAGAAGGCTACAAACTGAACTGCTCAGGCCTCGACGCGTTACGCGCTTATGTTGTTGGCTACGAAGTGTGGGGTGAACTCGTCAACCGCGAAACCGATCAATATCACTTAAAAGGCTGGCATCCCACTGGCGTTTTTGGTGCGGTCGGAGCAGCCGCCGCCGTCGCTTACCTTAATAAATTGAATGAAGCAGACGCGGGGCAAGCGCTCGCCATTTCAGCAAGTCTGGCCAGTGGCTTAGTCGCCAACTTTGGAACCATGACCAAACCCTTCCACGCTGGTAGAGCGGCCTCTCACGGCATTGAGGCGGTCAAGTTATCCAAGCTTGGGATGACTTCAGCGCCTGACGTCTTTGAGCACCCTGCAGGTTATCTCTTTGCACTCTCCCTGGCCGGGAAAGTCGACCGCACCCGCCCTGCCGACACCTTAGGTAAAACGCTCAGAATTCTCGATAGCGGTTTATCCATCAAGCGCTACCCCGTATGCTATTCCAGCCATCGCACCATTGATGGCGTGATTGAGATTGCAGATCGGGAAAACTTGCAGCCTGAAGAGATTGCAGAAGTCGCACTCACCATGGGACCCGCACAAGCGTCTATGTTGCGTAACCACCATCCTAAGACCGGCCTGGAGGCTAAGTTCAGCGCCCAGTTTGCCGTCGCGTCTGCGATCGTTGCGCGGGAAGTTGGACTATCCCAGCTGACCGATGAATTCGCGACGCGCAAAGATGTCTCGAACCTCTACAGCAAAGTAAAGGTGTCGACCGTTGACACTTTCTGCCCGCTAGAGCCGGCTTTTGCGTTCACAGATCGGGTTGTCATCAAAACTACGGATGGACGCAGTTTTGATTCTGGCGAGATACGTTTCCCGCTTGGCAACTCGAAGAATCCGATTGACGCCGCAGGCTTAAAAAAGAAATTCAATGACTGCGTGATAACGGGTCGTGCAATCAATCCAGCGATCAAGGGCGCAGACGCTGGCCTGTACGACCGGATTGTGTCGCTAGAAACACTACCCTCCTTGAGAACGCTCTTCTCGGCCTAGCCGGCGGAGAACCGCTCACCCTCACTGCAATGGCAAAAAGCGTTGTCTGGTTCAAAAAGGATTTGCGCATCCACGACAACGCGGCGCTTGCCAAGGCAGCCGAGGCAGGAGCGGTATGCTGTATTTACATTGTCGAGCCAAGCATCTGGCAAGGTCCCGATGCCTCCAAGCAGCACTACGACTTTATTCTTGAAAGTCTGCGCGACCTATATGTCGCACTCAAGAAACTTGGTGCGACCCTGCATGTGTTAACGGGCGAAGCGTGCGACGTCCTGGAACGCCTGCATGCACAGACCCCGTTTGATGCAATCTACTCTCACCAAGAGACTGGCAACTATGCCTCTTTTATGCGCGATCTCGCGGTGAAAGGCTGGTGTAAAAACAAAAATATCGCTTGGCATGAACCCATACAGTCAGGAGTCTTTCGTGGCCGCCTTGATCGCGATGATTGGCAGAGGCTTTGGACTCAACATACAACCCAGTCGCAAACGCCGACACCCGAGCGCCTCGTGTCTTTCGAACCGGTTATCGCACAGATCAAACCCCCGACAGCAGAGCAACTCGCAATCGATCTGCTTGATCCACCCAACCGCCAGCGCGGTGGACGGTCTCAGGCTATGTATGTGCTCGACGACTTCATCAACAATCGAAGCGAGGGCTATCGCGGAGGCATTTCCTCTCCGCTTTCAGCACCGACCGCATGCTCAAGGATTTCACCCTACCTAACACACGGCTGTGTCAGCGTTCGGGAAGTCTATCAGCGGGTCATGTATGCAATAGCGGACGAGACGCAAGAAGATAGTCGTCGTGCCAAAGGTTTGCGCAGCATGGTGAGTCGCTTATATTGGCATTGCCACTTCATCCAAAAGCTCGAAAGCGAGCCAGAGCTTGAGTTCCAAAATATGCATCGCGGCTACGACGGTCTACGCGAAAATGACTGGAATGCCGAATACTTCAACGCACTAAGTGAAGGCCGCACGGGATGGCCGATGGTGGATGCTTGTGTTGCGATGCTCAAACACACGGGTTGGATTAATTTCCGTATGCGCGCCTTGCTCGTCTCAACAGCAGCCTACCCACTTTGGCTGCACTGGAAACCTGTCGGAAACTGGTTAGCACGACACTTCCTTGATTACGAACCTGGCATTCATTGGAGCCAGATGCAGATGCAATCGGGTACGACGGGAATCAACATTCCACGCATCTACAACCCAATCAAACAAGCGCAGGATCACGATCCCCGAGGCGTATTCGTCAGAAAGTGGCTGCCGGAACTCAGACAAGTGCCTGACCCCTGGATTTTTGAACCTTGGAAAATCCCCGACGACCTGATTCGTACAGTCTCTAAGGTCTCTCCCTCTAAAATCAATTCACCAATCGTAGACTTAGAAATGTCGACACGCACGGCGAAACAAAAATTGTTTGAGCGACGTGCGAGACCAGAAGTCTCTGCTGAGAAATCAGCCGTACTGAATAAGCACGGGTCTCGTAAGCGCCCAGTGTTGCGCAATAAACCAAAACCTAGCACTGCCCCACCCGTCTCGCTACAGCACACACTTGATTTTTAATGCCTCAACGCTCCAACAACCGCATGCAAAAAAAGTCAGACCTACCCTCTAAGGTGTGTCTGACTTGCGCACGCCCTTTTAATTGGAGAAAGAAGTGGGAACGCGATTGGGAGAACGTTAAGTACTGCTCAGACCGTTGCCGCCAAGCGGGTCCGCTCAAAGTATGACGACCAATATTTACTGGTTTAGACAAGATTTACGCCTAGGCGACTCGCCTGGGCTATTAAAAGCCTGCGAGAGTGCGCAACAACTTATTCTTGTCTTCATTCACCCGGCGCGGCTTCAAGGTGAAACCGTCTGGGGCTTTGCCCGCACAAGCGAAAGAAGAACAGCGCATCTGCAAGCAACCTTGCAAGAGCTGCGCTCAAACATCGCAGAGCACGGCAACCAACTTCTAGAGTTCGTTGGAGAGCCGGCTGAGATTCTGAAGTCATTGGCAGACACATTTGCAGTTGAGTGCGTCTATTGCGAAGCGATCGAAGCTCCTGAAGAGCGTGCCGACGTTACAAACATAGCAAGTCGAGGCCTACAGGTCGTGTCTACCTGGCAGTCGACGATGTTCGACCCAGCCTCCCTACCCTTCGCGCCCCTAGCGATGCCCGATATCTTTACCGCGTTCCGGCAGAAGATCGAGCAATCCGGCGCGACTCCGCGAGAGCCCCTTGCAGCACCAACGCGTCTTCCACCTCCGCCGCTCGGGTTAGAGCGGGCGAAAGACAGAGATGCCCTAGGAAAACATATAACGACTGAACCTGCTGGCGAAGCCACGGCACACCGCTCGGTCACCGCATACTTCTCTACCGAGCATCCACTGCATTACAAACAGACACGTAACCAGCTCATGGGAGCACATTACTCCACCCGGTTATCTGTTTGGCTTGCCTCTGGCGCGATCTCTGCCGCGACTGCCTATCAGACCCTCAAGCAATACGAAATCAAGAGCGGTAGCAACGACAGCACCTACTGGATTTTTTTTGAATTGCTCTGGCGCGACTACTTCCGATTCTTACACCTAAAATATGGAAGAAAACTGTACCTGAGAAATGGACTCAGGCATGAGCCCTCGGCGCAATTACCCGCTAGACAAGAGCCAAACATTGAGCAGGCTAAGCTGCTATCCTGGACCAATGCTCAGACACCTAACGACTTCGTCAATGCCGGCATGACCGAGCTCACAGAAACAGGATATCTATCCAACCGCATGCGACAAGTGGTCGCCAGTTATCTTATTTACGATCTCGAGGTCGATTGGCGGGCTGGCGCCGCCTGGTTTGAAAGTCAATTACTTGATTTTGATATCTACAGCAATCAGGGTAACTGGCTCTATATAGCAGGATGTGGAACAGACCCACGAGGCGGTCGACGAATGAATATGCAAAAACAGATTCAAGAGCATGATCCAGACGGCCTCTATCGTAAACATTGGGGGCACGCTTGACAACACTTAGACTGCTACTGGGAGACCAACTCAATCCAGAACACAGCTGGTTTAAACACGTCGATTCTGGGCATCTCTATACGCTGATAGAAATGCGGCAAGAGACCGACTACGTCCTACACCACGCTCAAAAAATCATCAGCATTTTTGCTGGCATGCGAGCGCTTGCCAAGCGCCTCGAAGCACAAGGTCATCGCGTGCATTACTTGCGCATTAGCGATCCCGAGAACACACAGACGATTGAAGGTAATCTCAATGCACTCATTACTAAGCATCGATGTAAAAAATTTGAATATCAACAGCCAGACGAGTGGCGGCTAGATGCACAGCTTTCAAATTTTTGTCACGCTCTATCGATTCCAACCGCGATGGTGTCAAGTGAGCATTTCTTTACAGAACGACTCGAGACAGCAGAGCTATTCAAAACACAAAAACAGTGGCTGATGGAGCGCTTTTATCGCCAAATGCGTGTCAAGCACTGCGTCTTAATCGATGCGTCCAAAAAGCCCGAGGGCGGTCAATGGAACTTTGATCACGATAATCGAAAACGTTGGAATGGCACACCTCCCGAACCCGTCGACCATACGCGTCGGCACGATCACTCGTCGCTGTGGGCAGAAATTCAAGTCGCAGGTGTCTCTAGTTTTGGTGAACCCCAGTGCAACACTTTTCGCTGGCCCGTGAACCGCGAAGAAGCACTCGATGATCTAGAGCGCTTCATCTCAGAAGTTCTTCCCTACTTTGGTGAATTTCAAGATGCCATGAGTACGCAGAGCTGGCGCATGTTTCATTCGCTCTTGTCGTTCGCCCTGAACGTAAAAATGCTGAGCCCACACGAGGTCGTGGCAAAAGCAGAAACCGCGTGGCGCCAAAAACAGATCAGCATTGCCACGGCAGAAGGTTTTATCCGTCAGATTTTGGGTTGGCGCGAATATATTCGAGGCGTGTATTGGTTTCGCATGCCTGATTATCAAGACTCCAATCATTTCGCGCATGACACGCCACTGCCCGCTTGGTTTTGGACTGGCAAAACTAAGATGCAGTGTGTATCTAAAGCCGTGGGACAGTCCTTGGAGCATGCCTATGCGCATCACATTCAACGGCTAATGATTACCGGGAACTTTGCGCTGTTGGCAGGCATCGATCCTTCAGCACTACACCGTTGGTATTTGGGTATTTATATCGATGCCTTTGAGTGGGTCGAACTCCCCAACACAATTGGCATGAGCCAGTTTGCCGACGCAGGCTTATTAGCAACCAAGCCCTATGTCTCGAGCGCTGCCTATATCGACCGAATGGGGGACTACTGCAAAGGGTGTTACTACGACAAGAAGTTACGAGTCGGCGAGCGCGCCTGCCCCTTTAATGCGCTCTATTGGGATTTCTTTATTCGCAATGCTGGCGCGCTATCTGGCAACCACCGGCTTGGTATGGTCTACCGACAGCTTGAAAAAATGGATACAGAAAGCAAGACTAGCCTACAGAGCCGGGCCTTCGAGCTTCGCAACAACCTAGATCAGATCTGATCAATACGTTTCGCTAGGTCGATATCTTTAATCGACAACCCACCGGCATCGTGCGTACGCAGGGTGATCGCCACCCTGTTATAAACATTGCTCCATTCAGGGTGGTGGTCTGCTTCGTGCGCGAGTAAAGCGACGCGTGTCATAAAAGCGAAAGCCTGCGCAAAGTCGTGAAAAGACCACTTCCGACTGATACTGCCACCAACGGAAGGGTCATACTTCCAATCCGGGATGGAGGCTAAACAGGCGTTTAACTGCCCCGCTGGCAGGCGCTCAAGGGTCATGTTGACTCTGCCTGTACATCCGTATCCGCAGGCAAGAACAGCACTACGATCGCCGTGCAAGTTGCAAAGCCCGCCATAACTAAGAGCATCGATTCAAAGCCCCACCCCTTCACCGCAGGACCAAGGGCCCAGACAGCGATCGAGCTCAGCCCCAACGAAATTGCGAGCCGAATACCGGCGACACGTGACCGCATACGGTCATCAACGTAGCGCACGATCATGACATCTATAAAAGGCACGGCACCAAATATGAAAACCATGACACCCAACATGGCGGCGAACAACCACCAGCCCTGCGCATAGGCCGCGAGAACAAACAAGGGGATCTGCAACAACACGATGCCCAAGAAGATCGGTCGCAACGAATATTTATCTAATAACTTTCCGACAACGACCTGCATGATGGATGCAACGGTATAGACTACCGCGAGCAGAATACCTAGAATCGCGGGGTCCTCGAGCACACCGGCAAAGCGTTCGGCAAACAATTGATTGTTTCCGTTCGTAGTGAAATTAAAAATGACGCTTCCTGTTGCGGCAGACACCGTCATGACTGCCAATACCCGCGCCACCATCGCGCGTGATAAAGCGACCTTTGTTCCGCTCTTACGCTTGGCGGGCGCCTCGACCTCTGGTGGGCAAATCAAAGCAAACCAGACACCACAGCCAATAGAAAATAAAGCAGGCACTGCAAAAGCAGCGCGCCAGCCGATCCACTTAATCAAAAAGCCCGTCAGCATCGCCGCCAAGGCCACACCTAAGTTGCCGGCCAAACCATTGATTCCAATTGCATAGCCCGGATTCGCCGATTTTTGTACTAGAAAAGGAATACCCACTGGGTGATAGATGGAGGCAAAAGCACCGACTAAGGTCAAAGCGATTGCCATCTGCCAAACCGTCTGCGCGACCGCTGCCAGCAAGGTGGCCACACCAATGCCAATAAAGAACACAATCATCATTCGACGTCGGCCCCATAAGTCCCCTAGGCGTCCAGACGGAATAGATCCCAAGCCGAAGAGTACAAATGCTCCAACCCCGTATGGCATCAAATCTTCCCAGGTCGAAAACCCGAAGTCATGCGCCATCACACCAACGGCTGCCGCAAAAATGAGCAGGAACATGTGATCAAGTCCATGCCCGATGTTTAGAAGCAGACGTACTGCGAGAGAGTGATCTTTTGCCATAATCTTTACGCTCTACCAATTATTGAAGCGGTCAGCATGAGTTCTTCTAGCAGTGCGAGCGAGACTGCACCAGAGACCGAGTATGGATCCAGCTCAGGCTTCTCTGAATACTTCAATACGATGGAAGTGTTCAGCTTGGCGAGATTGACTTGCCCCATTGTCCAGCCACCGAAACGACGCTCCGTGATTTCCTCGTAGTGCAGCAGGGCAACATCTTTGTGACGTTGATCGCGTACGATGTACCCGTATAACTCGTTGACCTGATGGCGTCCGCCCTCAATCGCCTGCAAGTAGATCCCGCCACCATAGCACAGAATGCCTGTGATGCCATTACTTAAGTTGTGCTCACGCGCGGAATCTAAAATTGATTGTGTCGCTTTAGTATCTTCGGGATTGACTGCCCGACTCACATACAACAAACGTACCAGCATGATTAGCTCTCTTTAGGCATTAACGACAAGAATTCTCGACGCAAATTCGCGTCTTTCAAAA
>JBILJY010000012.1:0-25285 GCA_044376975.1 Burkholderiaceae bacterium
GCAACCGGGTTACTACAACCTGCCAGCAGCCAGTTCCGCAACCGATGCGCTAGCGCAAGCTGAAGGCGCCTACGCGACGCAGGCAGTGCGTGCACCGAGTCAAATCCAGTTCGGCTTGAATCCATCTACCCCCACTCAACAACAAGCTGGCGCAACTCAAACGACTACCGCCTCTGCTCCTGCTCCTGCCGCTGCCGCACCGACAGACACCTTGCGGTCAGAGCTAATCCCAGAACCACAAACCTTTGCAGGCACGCTGCCCTGTTTTCATCCAGAAATGAAATGTGTCGCGCAACGTGTCACGATTTCCATGTCTCCGAACGGTCGTTGGCGTGCCCGTGCAGCCTATCTCGGCCAAGATAACAAGACCTCTCAGCTCGCGGATCAAGGGTGTTGGCGCGCAACAGCACAAGCGGTCCCTCGGATTGTTTTGCTAAACAGCCAGGGTAACGTGCGTGCAGAGTTGGCCATGACAGGTACAAATGTACTGCGCCTGATTTCAATCAATGGTGACTCACCTAATCTGACTTATACCCTCACACGTCAACCAGACCTTGATCCCATCAACGAGCTCAACAATCAATCATCGCCCAACTGTCCTTGAGCCGTTGGCACATCGCAACTGAGCTCGGGCTGTGTGCAAACATGCCGCGCCAGTTGCACAGCGTTACGCACACCCATCTTATAAAAAATACGCGCCCGATGTGCCTCGACTGTTCGCATAGAAATGCCGAGTTCAATCGCAATTAACTTATTTGATTTACCTTCAGCAACTGGATGAATGACGTCGCGCTCACGCGCCGTCAGTGCTTTCCAACCCAGCTCATTCGTTTCCTCAACATGCTTCATGCTGCACCTCCGTGTCATGACGAAGAGCAGTCTGGCATAGCGACACCGTCAGGGATAGCTGTCAAATCTGACAGGCGGAATAACCCTAGGTAGGGATTGACAACCTAGAGCTCTAGATTGTCAATGAGGCGCGTCGCGCCCAGCTTAGCCGCCGCGAGCACGACGAGGGGCTCACCCGCAAGCATTTCGGCATGGGACGGCTTGTGCAAATCACGACGTCGACGAATGGCAATGTAATCGACTAGCCAGCCGCGAGCCTGCAAATAATTGGTCGCCTCGCGCTCAAGTAAAGCGGCATCAGCTTCACCCGCACGCACCTTGGCCTTCATGATGCGCAACTGCGCAAATAACTGGGCTGCCTCAGTGCGTTCGATGGGTTGTAGATAAACATTACGGGAAGACAGCGCAAGCCCATCATCTGCACGAACGGTTTCATGCGCAAGAATTTCAACAGGCAACTGAAACTGACGACACATATTTCGTATCACCATCAATTGTTGATAGTCTTTTTTTCCAAACACAGCCACACGAGGCTGTACGCAAGAGAACAACTTGAGAACGACCGTACTTACACCACCAAAAAAACCAGGACGACATTCACCTTCTAAAATATCGCCCAGCTCTTGAGGAGGCTGTACGCGATAGTTCTGCGGCTCCGGGTACAACTCACTTTCGTTCGGTGCAAACAAGACATAAACATTTCTGTCACGCTCAAGCTTCGCGATATCGTCACGCAAGGTGCGGGGGTATCTGTCAAAGTCTTCATTGGGACCAAACTGCAGTCGGTTCACAAAGATACTCGCAACGACGGGGTCGCCATGCTGACGCGCGAGTTTCATTAGTGCGAGATGGCCTTCGTGAAGATTGCCCATCGTCGGGACAAACGACACCCTTAACTGCCCTCTAAGCTGATCGCGCAGTTCTTCGATCGTATGTACAACTTTCACTGGATTCTCCGGACAGGCGAGGCTGTTAGCCTAGGCGGCAGCGCTGGTGTAAGCCAAGCGCACATAAATAGGCGCATAAGGCTCGGCCTGTGTAATTTCGAGCAACGACTCACGAGAAAGCTCGAGCAAGGCGAGGAAATGCACGACGACAACCGCCACTGCAGCACCTTCGGTAATCCGCTCCATAAACAGCTGACCAAACTCGATAAACCGGACATCAGATAAGCGACGCAGAATATGGGTCATATGATCACGCACGGATAGTTGCTCGCGCGTAATGTGGTGATGGGCATTGAGCTTCGCGCGCTTCAGGATGTCAATCCAAGCCTGGCGCAAATCCTCGACGCTGACGTCCGGTAAGGCACGCTCTATGCGCAAGTCAGCAAACGCTTGCGCGCGCTGGAAGTCTCGTCCAAGCTGGGGAAGGGCATCAAGCTGCTGGGCAGCAAGCTTCATCTTCTCGTACTCAAGCAAGCGACGAACCAGTTCCGCACGAGGATCTTCTGGCTCCTCGCCCGACTCTGTCTTCTTGACCGGCAACAACATTCTGGCTTTGATTTCGATCAGCATCGCCGCCATCAGCAAATATTCTGCTGCTAGCTCAAGGTTATGCATCCGAATTTGATCGACGTACGACAGATATTGTCGCGTCACTTCAGCCATCGGAATATCGAGTACGTTGAAGTTTTGCTTACGAATCAGATAGAGCAACAAATCCAACGGGCCTTGGAACGTCTCAAGAAAAACCTCGAGGGCGTCAGGCGGAATGTATAAATCCGTGGGCAAAGAAAAAAGTGGTTCGCCGTATAGTCGCGCAAGCGCGACCGTATCCACCACATCGGGGGTTGTGTCCACCGAGGGCTCCACGAGCGCCTCTAGACTTTCACCTGAAACCTGAGCCGAATTCATTGAGCCTAGTTATTCTGATAAACGTAGGGTTTTTGACGCACACGGGCCTGTTTAAAGCCCTCAGCAAGCTCTGGGTCCTGAGCCTTATCCCACAAACGCGCCCGACCGTCTCGCTGGCGTTGTTCAACGTCAGGGTGGCTGGATTTGTAGGACTGGAGGAACTGCGTGATTTCAGAGGTGTATTGCTCGGCCATGGGAATTCAGCGAAAGGTTAGACTGTCGTCTAGTGTACTGTAGACGCGATCAAATCATCCCTATGCAGCAGCCCAAGTTACCTAATCTCGACGAACCTGAAGCAGTTCCCGAGAAATCCCGACGGATTTTGCCATTTATCGTCGGCTGCGCCCTGCTCATGCAAATGCTCGATGCAACGGTCGTCACGACTGCTTTGCCTTCTATGGCCCGAGAGCTAGGCTCTAACCCCATCGAAATGAACTTGGCGATCACGTCTTATCTCATTTCGACAGCGGTTTTTGTGCCAATTAGTGGCTGGGCCGCTGATCGCTATGGTGCGCGAAAAGTCTTTATTGCGGCCATTGTGCTGTTTTCTCTTAGCTCTCTGACCTGCGCGCTATCGCAGACGCTCTCCCAATTGGTTATGTCCCGCATTGTGCAAGGCTTGGGTGGAGCCATGATGGTTCCTGTGGGGCGCATTATCCTGTTGCGCAGCATTCCAAAGCACGAACTCATTAAAGCGATGGCGCTTTTATCGATGCCTGCTCTTATCGGCCCCATGGCGGGTCCCCCGCTAGGTGGCTTACTCGTCACGTACGCATCTTGGCACTGGATTTTTCTCATTAATATTCCTATAGGAAGCTTAGGAATTTGGATGGTTTTAAAGCATGTTCGGGAGCTGCCTTCGGACGGCTTGCGTCACCCTCTCGACTTTTGGGGTTTTATTCTGAGTGCTCTCTGTATGGCGTGCCTCGTGAGCGGCTTCGAAACGCTGGGCAACTCCGGTTCATCGCCGAGTCTGAGCATCATCCTCATGGCACTCGGCTTGATAGCTGGCTGGGGTTACACACTGCATGCACGCAAGCACCCCGAGCCCATCCTGAATCTCTCGCTTCTAAAAATTCAAACATTCAGAATCGCCATGCTTGCAGGCAATCTTTGCCGCTTTAGCATCGGCGCAACGCCCTACCTTCTAGCCCTTTTGCTACAGGTAGGCTTTGGCATGAGTGCGTTGGCCGCTGGGTTGATAACCTTCGCTGGTGCGATTGGTTCACTGGCCATGAAAATGGCAGCGCCGCGCATACTTAATCGCTGGGGTTACCGAAGGGTCCTGACCATCAACGCGATCTTTACAGGGCTCAGCCTGATGATCTGCGCGACCTTCACACAAGAGACCCCTGGCTTAGTCATGATGGCCATCCTATTGCTCGGTGGGTTTTTCAGATCGCTGCAATTCACCGCCGTCAACACGCTAGCTTATGCGGATATTCGCCAGGCGGACATGAGCCGCGCGAGCAGTTTCGCCGCGATGGGTCAGCAACTAGGGATCAGTTTCGGGGTCGGCGTTGCAGCCGAAACACTTAGCCTCAGCATGGCAATGCGCGGCTCGCAGACCCTCATCCCCCAAGATGTATTGGTCGGCTTTCTGGTCATTGGCGCGCTCTGTTCACTCGCCGCGCTTTCTTTTTGGCGACTGTCTTCGACTGCGGGAGCTTCACTACGTAACAGAGCATGATCCCAGCTGTTCGGGGACTTTAAGACCACAGAAAATACTAATTCACCTGTGCGCCAGAGAGCTTTACAAGATCTTTATATTTATCGAGCTCTTGCTTGACCATCTCTGCGAACTGCGCAGAACTCAATGGCTTTGCGTTGGAGCCCATGTCGACCAAGCGCTTAGCAACGTCCGGGTCCGCTAAAGCTTGAGCGTAGGCTGTATGCAATTTCGCAAGTACCGCAGCGGGCGTACCGGCGGTTGTAAAGACCCCGAACCATGTACCAATATCAAAGGGCTTGATACCCGACTGCTCGACCGTTGGCACATTAGGAAGCATCTGCGCACGAGCACTCGTGGTCACCGCAAGCGCTACAACTTTATTTTCTTTGATGAGTGGCGCTGCCGAGGCTAGATTGTCGAACATAAAGTCGGACTGCCCGGACAAGAGTGCAAGCTTCGCAGGCGCAGCACCTTGATAAGGAATGTGAACCATCTTAATTTGCGCGCGAGCGCCAAGCAACTCACCCGCTAAGTGACCTGCACTGCCCGCGCCACCAGAGCCATAGTTCAACTTCCCTGGATTCGCCTGAGCATAAGCAACCAAATCAGCCAAAGTGCGTATCTTATTTTTATCAGCAAAGTTCTGATTCACCACGAGCACATTCGGCACAGAGGCAACAAGCGCAACCGGTGCAAAGTCTTTGACGGCATCGTAGGGGATTTTTGCAAACAACCAAGGATTGATCGCGTGCGTCGCCACCGCACCCATCACGAGCGAGTAGCCATCGGGCTGTGCCTTCGCAATGAGATCTACACCGATATTGCCGCCCGCGCCGGGCCTATTCTCTACAACAACCGGTTGCCCAAGTGAGACTTTGACTTTCTCCGCTAATAGCCGAGCAATCGTATCCAAGGGCCCGCCCGGAGGATAAGGCACAACAAAGCGTATAGGCTTGCTTGGCCACTGCGCTTGTGCATGCACCGCTGTGCTCACGCTGACGCTGGCCAAACCCGTACAAACAAGACTCAACAAGAGAAGATGCCTGCGCATCAAACGAAAAGGTCGATTCATATATAGCCTCTACAGAGATGCGCACCAACGGCGGGAGTTAATGCAAGATTTGGCTTAGAAACAGCTTGGTGCGATCATTTTGGGGGTTGTCGAAAAAAGCGTCCGGTGTATTTTGTTCAATGATTTCGCCTTGGTCCATGAAGATCACCCGGTCGGCAACTTTGCGGGCGAATCCCATTTCATGGGTAACAACCAACATCGTCATACCAGTGTCCTCAGCCAAGCCGACCATCACATCCAGCACCTCTTTAACCATCTCCGGATCAAGCGCGGAAGTTGGCTCATCAAACAGCATGACCTTCGGGTCCATGCAAAGCGAACGTGCAATCGCAACACGCTGTTGCTGCCCGCCAGATAATTGCCCCGGAAACTTGGCCGCCTGCTCGGCGATACGGACACGTTCAAGATACTCCATCGCTCTGGCTTCAGCCACAGCCTTTGGCGTCTTAAGCACCCAAATCGGACCGAGCGTCAGGTTCTCTAACACTGTTAAATGGGGAAATAAATTGAAGTGTTGAAACACCATACCTACCTCACGACGAATCGCTTCAACATCGCGAATGTCGTTGGTAATTTCAGTACCTTCAACAATGATTTGGCCTTTCTGATGCTCCTCCAGACGATTAATACAACGAATCAACGTTGACTTGCCCGAACCGGACGGCCCACAAATCACAATTCGCTCGCCGCGTCCGACGTCGAGGCTAATATTGCGCAATACGTGGAATTTACCAAACCACTTGTTGACTTCTTTCATGCTGATGATGGCGTCAGCCATACACGATCTCCAGAAATAGTAAGCGCCCGGTCTTTACGAACACACCGTTAACGTTGATGCTCCGTTGCCAATCTTTTCTCTAAGGACTGGCTGTACTTAGACATCGAATAGCAAAACACAAAGTAAATTGCCGAGATAAAAATGTAGACCTCAACGCTAAAACCGCGCCACGCTTGATCCACCAAAGCCGCCTTCGCAGCCTGTGTCAGATCGAAAATGCCGATAATCACAACCAATGACGTGTCTTTGAATAATGCAATGAAAAGTCCAACGAGCGGAGGAATCACAATTTTCAATGCTTGCGGCAACACAATTAAACGCATTTGCTGCCAATAGGTCAGGCCCAACGAGTCGGCACCTTCGAACTGTCCCTTTGGAATCGCCTGCAGTCCCCCACGAATCGTCTCGGCCATATAAGCGGCCGCAAATAAGATGATGGCTACTTGGGCACGCAGCAACTTATCAATCGTGATGCCCTCTGGCAAAAACAAAGGGAGCATGACCGCGGACATGAACAGCAAGCTGATAAGAGGTACGCCACGTATCAACTCGATATACACCACGCAAAGCGTTTTAATTGCTGGCATTTTTGATCGCCGACCTAATGCGAGCAGCACGCCAAGCGGGAACGCAAAAGCAATTCCGAAGGTCGACAAAATCAAGGTGAGCGGTAAACCACCCCAGCGGCTGTTTTCGACATAGGTGAGGCCAAACACTCCACCCCACATCAAGACTGCGACGCTTGACAATGCTGCGATCCAAAGAAAGGGCAGAGAAATATTCCAGAAACGGCGCACGCCGCTAAGAATAATGACCCCAACGAGAATAAGCGTCGCCAACAATGGACGCCACTGCTCTTCATAGGGATAGACGCCAAACAGGATAAGACGGTGCTTTTCAATGATCATCGACCAGCATGCGCCGGTTACCTCTCGGCACTCTTGAGACGTTTTGGCGGTAACAGTTGAACTAATCAGAAACCAGTCCACCATTGCAGGCACTGTTGCGAACAGTAGCCAAACGGACAAGATCGTTAACAGCGTATTAAAGGGCGACGAAAAGAGTTGCGTCCGCAACCAATTCCACACCGACAACCGCAAGGGAGGTGCTAACTCGGTGCTTGGGGACGAAACATTAGCTTGGCTTGTCATCTTATCTTTCCACCAATGCTATGCGTTTGTTGTACCAGTTCATAAATACCGAGATCGACAAGCTGACCGTCAGGTATGCCGCCATGATCATCAAGATACCCTCGATCGCCTGACCGGTCTGGTTCAAGGTGGTGTTAATGATCGAGACAATATCGGGGTAGCCGATCGCTACGGCCAAAGAACTGTTCTTTGTGATGTTGAGGTATTGGCTCGTCATCGGAGGAATAATCACACGCAGCGCTTGAGGTAAGACCACCAAACGCAACACTAGCGTGCTCTTTAGGCCCAACGCACCAGCAGCTTCCCACTGACCACGTCCGACAGACTGAATACCAGAACGCACCACCTCGGCAATAAACCCGGAGGTGTAGATCACCAAGCCAAATAACAGCGCGGCGAATTCGGGGGTGAGCGTCATGCCACCAGCGAAGTTAAAACCTTTAAGTTCCGGCACTTCCACCGAAAGTGTTGTGCCACTAAACCACCACAAAACGGGAGGGCAAATTACAAGCAAACCAATGGCCCAACGCAACAGGGGGAAAATCTGGCCTGTACGTGCTTGTCGCTGGCGCGCCCAACGACTCAAACCGAAAATCGCAGCAATTGCAAGCAGGACACCGGCCAGTAACCACGTCAATCCGTCTCCATTGAGTGTCGGCATCTGAATACCGCGATTCGACACAAAAACGCCAGGTAACGGATGGTACGCTTTACGCGGCCCGGGCATCATCTCTGAAATGATTGCGTACCAAAAAAATAGTTGCAGCAACAAAGGAATGTTGCGCATGACTTCAACATACACGCTGGAAATCTTTCGGATCAACCAGTTCTTGGATAAACGAGCGATACCAATGATTGTGCCGAGCAGTGTGGCAAGAATGATGCCGATCAATGCGACGCGTAACGTGTTGAGCAGTCCCACGCTAATCGCGCGAGCATAGGTATCCGCTGGCGTATAGCTGATGGGTGTTTCACCAATCGCGAACCCCGCCTCACGACTTAAGAAGCCAAAACCGGTCGTGATGTTACGAACCGACAGGTTGTGCATCGTGTTGGACACAAGGTACCAAATAATGCCACCGACAATTCCGACAGCAAAGATTTGATAGATGACCGAACGTACGCCCGGATCATTCCAGGACAGACGCCGACGCGGCGGTTGCGCTGGAGGAGTATCTTGATGATTCATGATGAGTTGGGGCGACGCGCGGACAGCTGCCCACGCGATCGCCCCTAGGAGTCAACAGTAATTAACGAATTGGCCAGGCATACATGATGCCGCCTTTCGTCCACTGCTGGTTCAAACCACGCTCGAGTTTCAAGGGTGTGTTCTTGCCGATGTTACGCTCAAAGCTTTCGCCGTAATTACCGACTGCTTTGATGATGTTGTAGGCCCACTTCTCGTCTACGCCCAAGTTCTTACCCATTCCTGGAGTTACACCCAGAATGCGTTGAATGTTGGGGTTGGTGCTCTTGAGCATTTCGTCAACGTTCTTTTGTGTGACGCCATACTCTTCGGCTTCCACCATTGCGTTAAAGCTCCAACGCACAACGTTGAGCCACTGCTCGTCGCCCTGGCGGACCAGAGGACCGAGAGGCTCTTTCGAAAAATCTTCAGGCAAGATGACGTAGTTGTCAGGCTTGTCGAGTGACGAACGCGAAGATGCTAAACCCGACTTGTCAGTCGTGTACGCATCGCAACGACCTGAAACGAAAGCACGAACGACTTCGTCAAGCTTTTCGATCACAACAGGCTTGAATGTGAGCTTGTTTGCGCGGAACCAGTCAGCGAGGTTCAGTTCAGTGGTGGTGCCAGGCTGCACGCAAATCGTCGCGCCGTTTAGCTCTTTGGCGCTCTTGATGCCGCTGTCCTTGCGAACCATGATGCCCTGGCTGTCATAAAAGTTAACGGCCACGCCGATCAAACCAAGTGATGTGTCGCGCGTCATTGTCTGGGTCGTATTACGCACCAGCACGTCGATTTCGCCAGATTGCAACGCGGTAAAGCGCTGCTGTGCCGTCAACGGTGTAACTTTGAATTTGGTTGAATCACCAAACATTGTGGCAGCGAAAGCACGGCACAAATCGATATCCAGACCGGACCAGACGCCTTTGCTATTTGGCGCAGAGAAGCCAGCTAGGCCAGTGTTCGTACCGCACTGAACAAAACCTTTCTTCTTGACGGCGTCAAAAGTTGGACCAGCTTGAACGGCTGTATTCGCAGCAACCAGGGCGGCGCCCACGAGTGCAAGTTTTAGAAATTTCATAAGTCGATCTCCAGATCACGACGAGGGACGACAAACCGAGGGAATGTCGCGTTAATAATTTGTGCAAGGCACCAATGGTAGCCTTACCCTTGCCCCGAATGTATGGGGGAAATCCCTTGCAGTCAATCTCCCAAAGTGGTGCGGACACCCCCCAATTTGGTGCTAACGACTCTTTGCCTTTATATGTGCATTACCGGGCGTTATGATGGGGACTTCTATTTGGTTCAACCATGATTGAATTTCAACACGTTTTCAAGTCCTACGGCCAGGGTCGCAGCATTCTGGCTGACATTAGCTTCAAAGTGTCCGCGGGCGAATTCGTTTATGTCGCGGGTCCCTCCGGCGCGGGCAAGTCTACATTACTGAAGTTAATTGGAGGCTTGGAGCCTGCTTCCCGAGGCTCCATTCAGGTCAACGGCCAGCGCTTAGAGAACTTGTCGCCAAGGGCTCGGCCCTACCTCAGGCGTGCAGTTGGTGTCATCCTACAAGACACGCACTTGCTCTACGACCGTAGCGTGATGGACAACGTCTTACTTCCCTTAGCGGTCACTGGCTTGGCGTCTGATGTTGCGCGAGCCCGAGCTCGTGCGGCCTTGGAAAAAGTTGGTTTATCTGCCAAAGAAAATGCGCCCCCTATCGAACTCTCGGGCGGAGAGCAGCAACGACTGGCCATCGCGCGCGCGATCGTAAACCGTCCCGCGATTCTTATTGCTGACGAGCCAACCGCGAGCCTGGATCGTGAAACAGCGCGTCGCATCATGGCTGTTTTTAAAGACTTTAACCGGGTCGGCGTCACAACAGTAATTGCGTCTCACGACGATGAACTGATGGCTGAATACGCCACGAGAGCGTTCAAAATAGATCCGGGCCGATTCGCCGATTCTGCCGAAAGGCGAGCGCCCACACACAATAATATCGTTACAAATCAAGCGCTTGGAAGGAACGAACCCTCTCTTGGAGGGAGCTCCTGATGAAAAGTCTGCTGCGACAGCACCGCTACGCCTTCGCGGTAACGCTACGTCGGTTGATCTCCCAGCCGATCTCTTCGCTCACCAATCTCTTGGTGATTGCACTCGCGTTATCGCTTCCCTTGCTTGGTGCATCCCTGTTGATTTCTGTAGAACCTGTCGCGCGGCAAGTATCGGTCACACCGGAACTCACAATTTTTCTAAAAATAGACGCGCCGAGCAGCGCTGCAGAACAACTGGCCAAACGTATTCGCTCTGAACATGACCATCAAGTCTCTGGGGTGCGCGTCATTCCAAAGGACCGTGCGCTAAAGGAGCTGCGTGAGAATCCCGCCTGGGAGCAGGCACTAAAAGTCCTTCCTAGTAATCCACTACCTGATGCGGTTGTTGTCGGGTTCACCCCCGGTGAAGATCTCGCTGCACGTGCCAACGAGTTAGCCCGCGCTTGGCGAACCTGGCCAAATGTGGACTTAGTGCAGCTCGACAGCGCATGGGTGCAGCGCTTAGAGGCCTTATTACGCTTCGGCAAAGTGGGTCTGATCCTTTTAGCGCTCAGTGTCATGCTCGTGGTGCTTGCGACCGTTTTTAATACGGTGCGCATGCAAGCACTATCGCAACGAGAGGAAATCGGCGTTGCCCGGTTAGTGGGCGCCACCGAAGGATTTGTCCGCCGACCTTTTTTGTATCTCGGCGCCCTAACCTGCACGCTCGCCGCCTTGATTGGAATCGGGATTGCACGCTTCGCACTCGTACCACTCAACGACGCACTCGCCTCCTTAGCACGCAGCTACGATGCTGAGTTCGCCCTAACCCTGCCGTCCCTTCCGATACTCATACTCGCCGTTCTGTCGGTTGCCTGCCTAGGTGCCCTATCGGCGCGCTGGTCTGTCGAACGCAACACGCGGTTTTAACTACGATGCGCCTTGCGCCGCGACTGATTGCTTGGCAGCGTGTGCACGGCCGCCACGGTTTGCCGTGGCAACAGACACGCGATCCTTACCGAGTCTGGCTATCAGAGATCATGTTGCAGCAAACGCAAGTCGCGGCCGTGATTGACTACTACGCACGCTTTTTAAAAAAATTTCCGAATGTAAAGAAACTTGCCCAGGCCACCTCGGCTGAGGTGATGGCTCAATGGGCCGGGCTGGGCTATTACGCGCGCGCGCGCAATCTGCACGCCTGTGCCCAGCAAGTGGTGAATACTTGGGGGGGCAGCTTTCCAACAACCGCTCAAGAGTTGGTGACCCTGCCAGGGATCGGCCCCTCCACCGCAGCTGCTATCGCTGCTTTTTGCTTTGCTGAGCGTGCTGCGATTTTGGACGGTAATGTCAAACGCGTATTTTCGCGACACGCTGGCATCGAAGGTGATCCAAGCCTTCGCGTCGTCGAACAGCAACTATGGGCGATCGCAAGAAAACAATTACCAACCGCTCGAGTTTGTGAAGACGATCCAAACGCGATGGCCAGTTACACACAGGGCTTAATGGATCTCGGGGCAACCCTCTGCACACGCAGTCGACCGCGTTGCTCGGAGTGTCCAATTGGTTCTGACTGTATTGCACACAAGGAGGGGCGTACAGATGAATTGCCCTCCGCGCGCGCGCGCAAACCGCTTCCAGAGCGCACCGTCGCGATGTTAATCGCCCATCGACCGGGTCAGCTCCTTCTCGAGCAACGGCCAGAGTCGGGCATTTGGGGAGGACTGTGGAGTCTGCCCGAATTTGAGCCCGACGCTTCAAGCGCTGACTTATGCAGCGCACTTGGCCTGAACGCGCAAGAGATTCAACAACTCCCTGGATTTTTACATGTATTTACGCATTACCGCCTAACGATCAGACCAGTACTCGTCAGGGTCTCGAAGGAAAAAACATCGCTCAAAGAGTCTCTCGGTAATCGACCTGCCCTGCAATGGATCACATTAGCTTCGCTAGACAGAAAAGGACTACCCGCTCCAATTCGAAAGCTGTTGCTTGGACTGACGAGCGACAAAGTCCTTAGATAAAACTACGTTGTTCCTCGTCTTGCGGTGGACGATACTTACTTATACTCATCAGAATGCCACAAGCGATACCAATCGTCAGTAGCGCCGTTCCGCCGTAGCTCAAAAATGGCAATGGCACTCCCACCACAGGCAAGATCCCCGTAACCATCCCAATATTTACAAACACATAGATAAACAGCACCATCGTCAGCGCCCCTGCCAACAAACGGCTAGCATGGGTGGGCGCTCCCACAGCTATCGCAAGACCTCGGGCAATTAGCACGAGATACAACACCAAAAGAGTCACCCCACCGTACAGCCCAAACTCTTCAGCGAACACAGCAAAAATAAAATCGGTGGTTCGCTCGGGAATGAAATCAAGCTGGCTCTGCGTGCCGGCCATATAACCTTTGCCATACACTCCGCCCGATCCAACAGCGATCGTAGACTGAATAATATGGAAGCCCTTGCCCAGCGGGTCGGTCGTGGGGTCGAGTAACGTGCAGACACGATGCTTCTGATAGTCGTGGAACCCAACCCAAGTGGTCTCTGGCTGGCATAAGTCTTTTTGATAAGCAAGGACCCCAACAATACCAATCACCCCCACGATCAACAAAGGAACCAATAGCTTGAAAGATAGCCCTGCGAAATACATGACACAAAAGCCGGCACCAAACACCAACAAGGCTGTTCCAAGGTCGGGCTGCTTCACAATCAAAAGAAACGGGACCGCCAGTAAAGCGCCCGCAACAAAAAAGTCCAGAACCCTCAAAGAGCCCTCCCGATGTTGGAAATACCACGCCAACATGAGCGGAGCAGCGATTTTCATCATCTCGGACGGCTGTATCCGCGTGAAGCCAATGTTCAGCCAGCGCGTAGCACCTTTACTGGTATCCCCAAAAAACATGACGCCCAATAACAGCAGAATCCCAAGTACATAAAACGGAACTGCTAAGCGAATGATGATGTGCGGCGGCGTCATCGCAACGACCCACATCGCCGTGAGCGCCACTGCAAAATTGCGTACCTGATCAGCGAAACGCCAGTCAGTTCCACCGACAGCAGAGTGCATGATCACGAGCCCTGCACTCGCCAGCAAAAGCAATACAACCATCAACGGCCAATCGATAGCTGTCACTGCACGCACAAAGAATCTGAATAACATTTTCATTGCGCGCCTCTTTGAGGCTGCACGACCGCCGCAGCTGGCACCGGCTTTTGATCGCGTAACAACCAGGCATCAAAGACCTTACGTGCAATCGGAGCAGCGACACTGCCACCCCACCCAGCATTCTCAACCAAAACCGCTACTGCAATTTTTGGTTGTTTCGCTGGAGCGTAGGCCATAAACAAGGCGTGATCGCGGAGGCGCTCATCGATTGCGGAACTTTGATACTTTGCGCCACGAAGGCTATATACCTGCGCCGTGCCAGTCTTGCCGGCTGTTTGGTAGGGTGCGCCTGCAAAAGCCTGGCTTGCGGTGCCCGAAAGCGTTACGTCAATTAACGCGCGTCTAATTACATCCAGGTTTTCACGCTTCAATTCAATCGAATGCGTCGACTGCGGCTCAATCGCGGTTTGCTCTCCAGACAGCGAGTCTCGGATTGAACGCAATAAATGTGGCTTCATGGAAGTACCGTCATTTGCCAGTACCGCCGTCGCTTGCGCGAGCTGCATTAGCGTAAAGGAGTTATACCCCTGGCCGACCGCGACAGAAACTGTCTCGCCGGCATACCATCGCTGTTGTTCCCGTGTCTTAAAGGCTGTCCGCTTCCATTCCGTCGAGGGTAATACCCCACGGCGCTCGCCATCGATATCCACACCGGTTACTTGACCAAAGCCAAACGGCTTCATGAAATCATGCAGTGCATTCACACCAATCTCAGGGCCCAACGAATAAAAATAGGTATCCGACGACACAACCAGGGCATGGTGCATATCAATCGAACCAAACGCTGTCGAGCCTGCGTTTCTAAATCGCTGGCCTGCGAATTCAAAAAAACCTGGATCATCGATTCGCTCGTTTGCGCGTCGTTTCTTTAGCTCCAGCGCAGCGAGGGCGACAAACGGCTTATAGGTCGAGCCAACCGGATATGTGCCGTAGACCGGTCGATTAATTAATGGGTGATCAGGGGACTCATTGAGGCGTCGCCAACTCTCGACATCAATGCCATCCACAAATAGATTTGGATCAAAAGAGGGTTGTGACACAAACGCCAGGATTTCTCCGGTCGCTGGCTCAATCGCGACCAGGGCGCCGCGCAAGTTCTTGAACGCCTCCTCAGCAATACGCTGCAGCCCCATGTCAAGAGACAGCGTTAAATTCGCACCTGGTACCGGATCTAACTTTCGCAAGACACGCACTGGCTTCCCACGTGCGGTGACCTCTAACTCTTCGAGACCAGTCTTGCCATGCAAGAGTGTTTGATAATTTTTTTCGATACCTTTTTTACCAATGATGTCAGTGCCGCGATAGTTTCCAAGCTCGTTTCTTTCTTCAAGCGCATTCAAATCGGACTCTGAAATACGCCCAACATAACCAACGACATGCGCAGCCGCTTGCCCTTGTGGGTACTCGCGTACCCAACGTGCTCTAAGTTCGACACCAGGAAAGCGCATAGAGTGTGCAGAAAACCAAGCTGCCTCGGTCTCGTTCAAGCTATTGCGCAGTACAACACTCGCATAACGACCGCTTTCAGCCACGCGCCGCTTAAAACGCCGTTGATCGGCTGGCCCAACATAAACGATTGGCGTCAAATTACTGAGCAGTGCATCGATATTTCCAGCCTTGGCGGGCACGACCTCAAGCGTAAAGCTCAGTACGTTACGCGCAAGTACTTCTCCATTACGATCGAAAATGTCCCCTCGCCGCGGTGCGATGGGAACAACTGCCATACGGTTGTTCTCGGCTCGTGCCGATAGGCTGTCATGACGATCTACCTGTAAGACCCAAAATCGCATCACCAGCACAGCAAAACACGCGACAGCAAACAGTCCAGCTGCCACAGCTCGAAACAAAAATTTGTTCTTTTGAAGTTGATCTGTTTTCTTAAAATCAAACATACGCGGTGGGCTCTAGCTGATACCTGTTCCGGCATCGTCCATACGATGCTGAGGCAACAGTAATAACCATCCAACCAACGGCCAACAAGCAACCGTGAGTAGTATGCCCGGCAACCACGTCCAACCTGGCCAAGCGCTCACTAGAAAAGCGCCAACCAACACCGTCACAAACTTAGCTCCAACAAACAAAGGAATCAAATGCATCGCCTGTCTAAGCAAGTCAAAGCGCGCTAAGCGCCGATGCAGAAGCTGTGTCCCGTAAACCACTAACGCATATAACAATGCTTGTAAGCCCAACGGACCCGCATCGTGAACGTCTAACGTCAACCCGAAACAAAACGCGGCGACCATTCCCATGCGACGCGGTTGATGAAAAGACCAAAAGGCAATCACCACGAGCAAGATGTCCGGTGTGACAGGCCAATTTCGCCAAGGGAGCAACGACAACAGCCAAATACAGACCGTGGTTAGCCAGATGTAGTGCCAACCCATTGCGGCCTCAAGCGAGTGCGGTTGCAAATTTCGCGCTTGCAGTAAAGATGTACCTAGCGAGTACTTTGTCATCGAGGTAACCTCCCTATTTTCCAGTCGCTGGCGCACGAACGGGTTCTGTCACAGGCGCTGGTGTGCTTGGGGTCAGAAACGCTTGTTCACCATCCAGTGAAACCTGCAGGACAAGAAAGTGTCGATTCCGCTCAGGGTGCGATAGAGGCTTGGCTTCTGCTCGGGCAAAGCCTGACGCTGGGCTGCGCTCGACGCGATCAATACGACCCACAAACAGTCCGGGTGGGAAGACACCACCAACACCGCTAGTCACAAGCGTATCGCCGTCCTTCAGGTCTGCATCCGATGAAAAATAACGCACCTCCACTTTGCCCGGCGATCCAGAACCGAAAGCAATGAGGCGCAGTCCATTGCGTAACACCTGCACAGGGATCGATACCGCCTCATCGGTAAGCATGGCAGCCTCTGAGGTCATCGCGGTCACACGTGTAATTTGACCTACAACGCCGCTCTCATCGATAACAGGCATCCCAGGCGCAATGCCGGCACGCGTGCCTTTGTTGAACACGATGCGCCGAACAAAGGGGCTCGAGGGCTCGTAGAGCACCTCTACCACCACCGCTGGTCGCTCAGCCGCCTTTTCCACCACGCCTAAGAGGCGCCGAAGCTGTTCATTTTCAGCATTCAATAACGCCGCACGCGTCGTAACTTGTGCCATCTCGATGCGTTGACGCTGCAACGCTTCGCCCTCAGTCTTAATCAAGGAGGCGGCGTTCAACCACCCGTCAAACGCATTCAACGCATCTTTGGGCAGCATTACGAGTCGCTGAAAGGGGTAGACCGCTGTCGCAAGCGTCTGCCGAATCGGATTTGAGGATTTCCAGAGCGCGTCCGTAAACAACAACGCCACTGCGACGAGTAGAAGAAATGTCAGCGTAACTTCGGCGGCGGTGCCTTGCCGAAAAAGCCGTAGGGTGACGTGTCGTTGCATGAAAACTCAATACAAAGTGACCCGGTCCCAAAATATTCAAGCCCAGAGATACTAGGCTTGAAGCGCAGAAGGTTCAGGGCAACTAGTCGTTAATAAAGATCGCGCCTAGTTTTTCCAGATGCTCCAGGGCGTCACCGCAGCCACGCACCACACATGTCAGTGGGTCATCCGCAACAATCACTGGCAGACCAGTTTCCTCTTGCAGCAAACGATCGAGGTCACGCAGCAAGGCACCACCACCGGTCAGGGAAATTCCCTTATCGGTAATGTCTGCGCCGAGCTCGGGAGGAGTTTGCTCTAGTGCGATTTTGACAGCAGAGACAATTTGATTGAGTGGATCGGTCAGCGACTCAAGAATCTCGTTTGAGGAAACAGTAAAGCTGCGAGGCACACCCTCAGCCAGGTTACGTCCCTTCACTTCAATTTCACGCACTTCGGAACCAGGAAAGGCCGAGCCGATTTCTTTCTTGATCAGTTCAGCGGTTGGTTCGCCGATCAACATGCCGTAGTTGCGACGGATGTAATTGACGATTGCTTCGTCAAACTTATCACCACCTACGCGCACGGAACCTTTGTACACCATGCCGCCCAACGAAATGACGGCAACCTCGGTCGTGCCGCCGCCGATGTCGACGACCATGGATCCACTCGCATCCGAGACGTTCAGACCAGCACCAATTGCAGCAGCCATTGGCTCTTCGATCAAGTAAACCTGGCTTGCGCCTGCACCCAAAGCCGACTCACGAATAGCACGACGTTCAACCTGCGTGGAACCGCAAGGCACGCAAACGATAATGCGCGGGCTCGGCGCGAACATATTGCGCGGGTGCACCATCCGAATGAACTGCTTGAGCATCTGCTCGGTGACCGTGAAATCGGCAATTACACCGTCTTTCATGGGGCGAATGGCTTCAATATTGCCCGGAACACGCCCGAGCATCTGCTTTGCCTCGCGACCAACCGCTTGTATGATTTTTTTGCCTCCGGGGCCGCCGTCGTGGCGAATGGCCACCACAGAAGGCTCGTCGAGCACAATGCCCTTGCCCCGAACATAAATAAGCGTGTTGGCTGTCCCGAGGTCGATCGCCATATCGCTGGAAAAATAACTACGAAGGAATCCGAACATGAGTGTCTAGCCAAAAAATATTGACGCGCGCAACGCGCAGCGATTGACCTTCTATCATAACTTATAATTCTTTAAGTAACGGCAAGATATGCCTCTCGGATAGCACTAAACCAAGGGGTAACCCCCCTGAAATGGATTAACCCACGCCCATGGCTCTCACCGACCAAGAAGTCGTCCGTATCGCCCGCCTGGCAAGGCTGCACCTGACCGAAGCACAGCAAACGCAGGCCAAAACGGATCTAAACAAGATTCTAGGCATCATTCAAACCTTACAAGCGGTCGATACAACTGGCGTAGAGCCATTGGCGCACCCCCTAGCGGCGGTCACAGAGGTATCTTTGCGCCTACGCGAAGATCAAGTGACCGAAATATCCTCCGTTGAACGCCGGGAAGCACTCATGGCGAACGCCCCCGGCTCCGCGCAAGGCTTGTTTCTGGTTCCAAAGGTGCTTGAATAAGATGTCTAACACCCTGCTCCAGTTCAACTCCCTCGCCCAGTTGGGCCAAGCGCTGTCCGCCCGCAAACTTAGTGCCACCGAGCTTGCCCAGGACTGCCTTAAACAGATTCAAGATCAACAGGCACTGAACGCTTTTGTGCACGTCGATGCCGAGCTAACCTTAACGCAAGCTCGCTTGGCCGATGCTGCCATCGCAGCAGGTACGGCGGGACCACTCACGGGAATCCCGATCGCACACAAAGACTTATTTGTCACCGAAGGTTGGCGCAGCACCGCGGGCAGCAATATGCTTAAAAACTATGTCAGCCCTTTTGATGCCACGGTCGTACGCAAACTGCGCGAAGCCGGGTGCGTCAGCCTTGGCAAACTCAATTGCGATGAATTCGCGATGGGCTCAGGTAATGAACACTCCGCCTTCGGACCTGCCCGGAACCCCTGGGATCCGAGCGCTGTCCCCGGCGGGTCTTCGGGCGCATCGGCGGCGGCCGTCGCAGCAAAACTAGTGATGGCGACCACCGGCACAGACACAGGTGGGTCCGTCAGACAGCCTGCGGCACTCTGCGGCGTTAGCGGCATTAAGCCGACCTACGGCGCGGTGTCGCGCTACGGAATGATTGCTTACGGCTCGAGCCTGGATCAGGCAGGGCCTCTTGCAGCGAATGCAGCCGATCTGGTCGAACTACTCGACACCATGAGCGGCTTTGATCCCCGTGATGCGACGAGCGCAGAACAATGTCACAGCGTTGCAAACGCGCCAGGACGAATCCGTAGCGAGTATCAGTCGACCAACGCACAATACGCAGCGCAGGGCGCACAGCCATTGAAAGGGCTGCGCATTGGCGTGCCGCGCGAATATTTCGGTGATGGCCTCAACAACGAAGTGGCGCAAGCAGTTGAAGCGGCCATCGCGCAATTTGAAGCGCTCGGTGCCAAACGCGTCGACATCTCCTTGCCACGCACGCAGCTTTCGATCCCCGCCTACTATGTCATTGCGCCTGCTGAGGCCTCAAGCAATCTATCGCGCTACGACGGTGTGCGCTACGGACATCGCAGCGAAAGCTACACCGACCTCGCTGATATGACGGCGCGTTCGCGTGCAGAAGGCTTCGGTCCGGAAGTACAGCGCCGCATTCTGATCGGCACTTACGTACTGTCGCATGGCTACTACGACGCTTACTACTTACAAGCGCAGCGCCTGCGCCGCATGATTGCCGATGATTTTCAAGCTGCGCTGACCACACAATGCGATGTCATTATGGGCCCAGTAACCCCTACGGTCGCTGCACCGATTGGACATAGCCAGGACGACCCCACGGCTGACTGGTTAGCCGATGTCTACACGCTTGGTCTAAACCTGGCAGGTTTACCTGGCATGTCGATTCCTTGTGGCTTTGGTCGTGGTGCCTCGGGGCGTCAACTCCCAGTGGGTCTGCAAATCATTGGTAACTATTTTGATGAGGGGCGGTTGCTTGCCATCGCCCACCAATATCAACAGACAACTGACTGGCATCAACGCATTGCGGGGCAAGCATAATGGCATGGGAAATCGTCATCGGACTCGAAACGCACACGCAGCTTTCGACCCAGACCAAAATTTTTTCAGGCAGCAGCACTCACTACGGTGCGCTACCCAATACCCAAGCAAACGAAGTAGATCTCGCCCTACCTGGCTCGCTGCCAGTCATGAACCGCGCCGCAGTCGAGCGCGCAATACGCTTTGGCTTGGCTGTGGGGGCAACGGTCGCTCCGCGCTCAATCTTTGCGCGCAAAAATTACTTCTACCCTGATTCACCGAAAAACTATCAGATTAGCCAGTTTGAAATTCCCGTTGTACTCGGGGGATCATTGAGCTTTTTTGTTGGCGATACAGAAAAGACAGTCAACCTGACGCGCGCGCACCTAGAAGAAGATGCTGGCAAGTCGTTACACGACAACTTCGTCGGTCCGCATGGCGAATCCTCCAGCGGCATCGATCTCAACCGTGCTGGTACACCCTTACTTGAAATCGTCTCTGAGCCAGAGATGCGTTCAGCTGCAGAGGCAGTGGCTTATGCCAAAGCCTTACATAGTCTGGTAGTTTGGCTGGGCATTTGTGATGGCAACATGCAAGAGGGATCCTTTCGCGTTGACGCCAACGTTTCCGTCCGCCCAGAAGGTCAAAAAGAGTTCGGTACACGTTGTGAAATTAAAAACGTCAACTCGTTCCGTTTTCTCGAGCGCGCGATTCAGTATGAGGTTCGCCGCCAAATCGAGTTGATCGAGGACGGTGGCAAAGTAGTCCAAGAGACCCGCCTCTATGACTCGGACCGCGACGAAACACGTAGCATGCGCAGTAAAGAGGACGCGCACGATTACCGCTACTTTCCGGACCCGGACCTCCCTCCCCTTGTCATTGCTGCCAGCTGGATTGAAGAAGTGCGTCAATCGATGCCCGAGCTTCCAAGCGCACTAAGAGAGCGCTTTGAAAGCGAGTATGGACTCGCGGCCGTCGACGCCGCGCAGCTCTCAAGCAGTCGTGAGCTTGCAGGATATTTCGAAGAAGTTGCACACGCCCTGCCCGCGGGACAAGCAAAACTCGCCGCAAACTGGTTGATGGGCGAGGTGTCAGCAACACTAAACCGCGAAGAAAAAACGATTACGCAATGCCCAGTCAGCGCCGAGGCGCTGGCCGCGCTACTCACACGCATTATTGACGGCACAATTTCAAACAAGATCGCACGCGATGTGTTCGCTGCGATGTGGCTTGGCGAGCATGGCGGTCAAGCCGATGCCATCATTCAAGCAAAAGGCCTGACACAGATCAATGACACTGGTGCGATCTCTGTGATGATTGACGCGGTGTTGGCAGAGCAAGCAGCAATCGTGGCCGAATATCGCGCTGGCAAGCAAAAGGCCTTTAATTCGCTCGTCGGGCAAATCATGAAGGCCGCCAAGGGTAAAGCAAACCCTCAGCAAGTCAATGATTTGCTTAAAGCGAAACTGGATGCCTAGTTTGCTCAGGTAATGCCGTAACGCGTCCGGTATGCCAAGACGGCATCCTGATGCTGTGCAAACTCTTGATTGTTTTTTAACAACTCCAGAATGTCAGTCAGCGAAGCGATGCTGACAACGGGCAAGCCATAGCGCTGTTGCACTTCCTGCACAGCCGAATGGGGTGATAACGCCCCGTCGGGTCCGGCGCGCTCCATACGATCCATCGCGATCAGCACCGCGCAAGGTGTAGCGCCTGCCGCCTCAATGATTTCAACCGATTCTTTAACGGAAGTGCCGGCTGTTATGACATCATCAATGATCACAACACGCCCGTTAAGAGGGGCTCCTACCAACACTCCGCCCTCGCCGTGATCCTTTGCTTCCTTGCGGTTGTAGGCGAACGGAATATCTTTACCGGCCATCGCAGGATGCGTGGCAAGTGCAACCGAGGTGGCTGTTGCCAAAGGGATACCTTTATAGGCCGGCCCGAACAACATATCGAAGGGCAACTTCGCATCAACCAGTGCTTGGGCATAAAATTGCGCAAGGCGCCCAACAGACGCCCCCGAATTGAACAAACCCGCATTAAAGAAGTAGGGGCTCGTGCGACCCGACTTGGTCACAAAGCTACCAAACCGTAAAACGCCCTCATTAAGAGCAAACTGCACGAAAGCACGACGATCTGTACTGCTGGACATGGCATGACCCCGCATGGATGAACTTATTGATCCGTCATTATCTCACCGACTAGGAGCTTTTCTTTGCTGCGCATCACTTCACTTAACTTGAACGGCATCCGCTCGGCGTACAACAAGGGGCTCGCGAACTGGCTCAAACAGCATCAAGCCGACATCGTCTGCCTTCAGGAGCTTAAGGCACATCTCGAAGATATTCACGAAGATCTCAAGCATCCCCATGACTACACAGGGCACTTCTATGCCGCAGAGAAAAAAGGCTATAGCGGCGTTGGGATTTACCTTAAACAGGAACCCAAAACAGTCGTGACTGGCATGGGTTGCCCAGAGTTCGATAGCGAGGGCCGTGTTATCCGCGTCGACTGGCCAAAGCTATCGGTGATCAGCGCCTACCTCCCTTCGGGCTCTAGCGGTCCAGAGCGCCAAGAGGCAAAGTTCCGTTTTCTCGACAAGTTTGGCCCATGGATGCAGGCGCTGATGGATGATCACAAAAAAACTAAACGCGAATATGTCCTCTGTGCGGACTGGAATATTGCACACAAAGAAATCGACCTGAAGAACTGGAAATCCAATCAGAAAAACTCAGGTTTCACCCCGGAGGAGCGCGCCTGGGTCACTCACGTACTGCAAGAGATCGGCTTTGTCGATGTCTTTAGGCAGCTCGACGAGCGCGCGGAGCAATACACTTGGTGGAGCAATCGCGGCCAAGCCTGGGCCAAGAACGTTGGCTGGCGTTTGGACTACCAACTGGCGACACCCGGACTCGCTGCAGCAGCTCGCAGCACAAGCATTTACAAAGATGAGCGCTTCTCGGATCACGCGCCCCTTACGATCGATTACGACTTCAATTTGGCATAATCGCGCTTGGTCCTGCGGTGCACTATGCGTCGGTGCGGCCGTCGATTCGCTCAATATCGGCTCGGCGCCAACGCAGTAGCAACAAGCCGGGCAAAGCGATCGCGACGGTCAACAGAAAAAATGTTGGCCAACCCGCATACTCAACCATCGGTGGTGTGAACGGACCCGCTAGATAAGTCCTTCCGACTGCTGACAATGCAGAAAGCAGCGCAAACTGGGTCGCTGAAAATTCACGATTACACAGGCCCATCAGCAACGCGACAAAAGCCGCGGTACCCATCCCGCCGCACAGGTTCTCAAGACCTACACCTGCCGCCATAAGCCACACGTTATGCGGCCCTACCGAGATCAACCAGAAGCCAAGGTTGGATACGGCCTGCAACAATCCAAAGAACAACAGCGAGCGGTACAAGCCTAGTTTCGCCATCAAGGCTCCACCGACCAAAGCCCCGATGATCGTTGCCGACAGACCTAGAAGCTTGTTAACAGTTCCAACTTCCGTTGCCGTATAGCCGGCCGCTCGAATCAAAAACGTTGTCGATAACGCACCAGCAAACGCATCTCCCAGTTTGTAGAGGACAATGAGCAGGAGTACGGTTAATGCCTCAGGTCGGGAGAAGAACTCCTTGAAGGGCTCAACAACTGCGCGAGCCAACGAGCGCGGCGTCTCGGCGGGAACCGCCGGCTCCGGCGCCCAAAATGTCGCTAAGGCGACGATTAGCATGAGCACACCCATCAACATGTATGTTTGCCCCCAGCCCAGCCATTGATCCGCGAGTATCAGAGCCAACCCGCCTGACACCAGCATCGCCAACCGATAACCTAGCACCGATAGCGCAGCCCCTGCGCCGCGCTCTTCTTTTTTCAAAACATCACTACGATACGCATCGAACGCAATATCTTGCGTGGCGGAACAAAAGGCGACCGCTACAGCTAGTAAAGCGAGTGGCAACAAAGTCTGACCGGGAGACATCAATCCCATCGCCATCATGCCTAACGCAAGCAGGATCTGCATAATAAGCATCCAGCCACGTCGTCGTCCTAAAAACGGTGGTGCGTAACGATCAATGACCGGCGCCCACAAAAACTTGAGTGTGTAAGCGGTTCCAACCAATGTCAGAAAGCCAATTTCTTGTAAAGAAACCTGCTCAACTGTCGCCCAGGCTTGCAAGGTGCCGCCAGTCAGAGCGAGTGGCAGACCACTCGCAAAACCTAGCGCCAAGAGCGGGGCGACACGCCGACGCGTATACAACTGCGAAGCGGGAATGGTGGGCTCGCGAAGGGGATCATTCATGAGCGGGCAGCCGTAAAACGATAGGCTGCAAGCGTGCTGCGCCATCCAGCGAAAGCCTTTACCTCGTGCTCATCGTTAAATGTTGCGCGCTCAAGAATTGTGAAGTCTAGCGTCGCAGCAAGCCGTTCAAAATCTTTAAGCGTACAAAGGTGAATATTGGGTGTGTCGTACCAATCGTAGGGCATTTGGCCTGTCACTGGCATACGACCTCGCAAAATTGACCAGCCATGTGGCCAATAGCCGAAATTGGGAAAAGAGACGATTGCCTCGCGTGCCACACGCGCCATTTCACGAAGAATATGCTCAGTTCGGTGCATCGACTGCAAGGTCTGCGACAACACCACCGTATCGAATTGCTGATCGTCAAACATCGCCAGACCATCTTCGAGGTTTTGCTGAATCACGTGAACACCACGTTGCACACATGACAACACGCGCGCATCGCTGATCTCAACGCCTACTCCGCGAATACGTTTAGTTTGCTTAAGATGTCCAAGCAAAGCACCATCGCCACAACCAAGATCTAACACGCTACTGTTCGGTCGTATCCATTGCGCGATGCGCACCAAGTCGGCTCGCAGGCTCATCGGAGAAAGCGTTGGACTCATTGCTGCACCTCGCGTTCAATTGGCGCCAACCCAGTTGCAATGCGCGAGAAGTACGCGCGCATCACGCCATGGTAGCGCGCATCATCTAACAAGAAGGCATCATGGCCATGCGGCGCATCGA
>JBILJY010000140.1:0-7227 GCA_044376975.1 Burkholderiaceae bacterium
TTCGTGTGGATGACCCAGACCTAGGCAAAAAAAACTGGGCCATCTGGCAAGAGCGCGTTGACTCGGAGCATCTAATCGCTCTATGCGTGGAGTCGAGCCCTGGGGCACACCTCGAACCCGTAGTCAAGCAAGCAGACTGGCTCTACCAACAACGCTAACGTGGATCGTGAGAGTGAATTTGCAAGGCCTCGAGAAAGCGCGAAACCATGTTGTAGGCACCAACGGTCGCCGTCAATTCAACAAGTAGGCGATCACTGAGTACCGCCTTCACACCGGCAAAAATTTCTGGTGACACGTGTATGTCGCGTGTCATAGCGTCTGTATAGGCTAGTACAGCACGCTGTGTGGCATTAAACAAAGCAGATTCCTGCCAAGACGCGAGATCGTTGAGCTGCGCTTGCGTCACGCCTTCTTTCAAGGCGATCGGTGCGTGCTGTTCGGCCTCGTAGGGCGCGCCGTTTAATATAGCGATACGCATAATCACTAATTCGCGTAGCGCACCACTCAACGTGCTTTGCTGCCGAATCGCCGTAAGATAGTTCAACCAGCCACTTGCCACGGGCGGGCTATGAAGAAGCATCTGATAAAGGTGTAACACTCCGCCACGCTCTGCGACGATGCGCTCAACCAGCGGCTTGGCTTCAGCATTATTCAAGTTTGCATACGGTATTCTTGCCATGATTCTCTAATCCTCGAGCTCTGATTATTTTTTATTATAGTTACGCATGACAGCGGCATCGTCCAACTTGCCGAGCCCATCCCCACTGGCCTTGATGAATTGCAAGTACGCGGCGTGCGCCATCGAGGCAGGAAACTTACCTTCACGTGCGCTATCAAGCACCAAACTCATATCTTTAACAAAGATATCCACTGCTGAGGTCACGGTATCAAAATCCTGTGTCACCATGCGCGGGCCACGATCACCGAGCATCCAGCTAGACGCCGCGCCACTCTTTAAGATCTCGAGCGATACATCCAAAGGCAAGCCACTCTGCTGTGCCATCGAAAGAGCCTCGGCGGCGGCCGCGATATGCACACCGCACAACAGCTGATTGATCACCTTCATCTGGCTGCCCTTACCGTGCTCAGCACCAAGAGGAAAGATCTTTCCGCCAAAACTGGCGAGAACGGGATGAACACGCTCACAGATAACAGGATCGCCCGCCAGCATGACTGTTAGCGAGCCCTTGAGCGCACCCGCTTGACCGCCACTGACTGGCGCATCCACTAGATGAATTTTTTTCTGAGCCAACCGTGCAGCGAGATCATGAACATACTTGGGCGGCATAGTACTGCAGGCAATAAAGACTGAGTCTGGTGCGAGCAGCGAGGCCAGCCCGTCTTTACCAAACAAAACGTCCTCAGTTTGTTTGTCATTCACTACAAAACTCACCACGACCTTACATTTTGCAGCAAGCTCTTGCGCATCCTTCGCAGCAATACCCCCCACCGACTCCAACCATTTCAGGGATTCCGGATTAACGTCTCTTCCGTAAGTCTTGAAACCAGACTTTATTAAGTTCAACGCCACACCTCGGCCCATGACACCTAGTCCGATTAAGCCCACCGCGTCCCCTGCCTGAATCACTTTAGTCATCCTTTACTCCTTTGGCTGCTCTGTCACTGACTCCGATAGCGCCTGCTGCTCGCGCTTAGACTGGCGCTTCAGTGTCATATTTTGAATTTGAACAAAAAATACTGGAACCAACGCCACCGCTAAACACGTCGAAGCGATCATTCCGCTGAATACTGTGATGCCGATCGAGACCCTCGCAGCAGCACCAGCGCCCGACGCGGTCAGCAACGGCACGACGCCAAGAATGAAAGCGATCGAGGTCATGACAATCGGTCGGAACCGCTCGTGAGAAGCTTTAAGTGCAGCATCCACGGGGGACAACCCCTTTTTACACTCTTCCAGCGCAACCTCGACAATCAGAATCGCATTCTTGGAGGCCAAGGCAATCATTAATACCAGCCCAATCTGGACATAAATATTATTCGGCAGCCCCGTCGCGAAGAGTGCGATCACCGTACCGACCAAGGCTAGCGGTACAGCAAGGATGACAGATACCGGAGCAGACCAAGACTCATATTGACCGGCTAAAACGAGGTAGACAAGCAAAATAGAGAGCGCAAATACCAATGCCACCGTATTACCCACCAGCTTCTCTTGGTAGGACATTGCCGTCCAGCGGTATGTCACAGACTCAGGCAGATTGACTGCCGCGAGTTGCTCCAGCGCCGAAATCACTTGACCTGAGCTGTAGCCTGCCGCTGCCGCACCGAGCACCGCCGCAGTCGGGTAAATATTGTATTGGGATGCGATCGCGGGTCCGGTTGTTTCGATAATATCGATAAAGGAACCTAGAGGAACCATGTTGCCGGACTTGTTTTTGACATAGATGCGGCTAATCTGATCCGCAGTCATGCGGCTTTTACCGTCTGCCTGCAAAAACACCTGATACGTCTGTCCGAACTTAAAGAACTGGTTGACATAGGTGGAACCAACGGAGGCCTGAAGCGCATCGTAAGCATCACCTAGTGATACGCCAAGCGTCTCTGCTCGCGTTGCATTAAATGTCAATTTAAGCTGAGGAACGTTGTTACGAAACGGAGTGAAGATCCCTTGGATCTCAGGCAGCTTGCGAGCAGCCTCAAGGAACTGCTCAGTTGCCGTTTCAAGCGTTTTAAAATTGTTGCTCCCGTCTGTCAGCAGGAGCTGCATCTGGAAGCCTCCAGACAGACCCAAGCCAGGAATTGCTGGCGGCAACAATACCTGTGCCGTCACTTCCTGCACCGCCTTTATCGCCTGCGTCATCCCAATGTAAATGGACTTTAAGTCCTGTCCCTTGACCTTGCCTCGCTCCTCCCAGGACTTCAAAATGACATACATCACACCGGTGTTGGATTGGGAACTATTGTTACTCAGGGCATTGACTCCGCCGATCGATACGACGCGATCCACACCCGGAACCTTTTCAAGCTGTTTGACCACCATGCCCATGCCAGACTGTGTCCGCTCGAGGGCTGAGGCATCTGGCAACTGAACAGATACGATTAAATACCCTTGATCCTCGTTAGGAATGAAGCCTGTCGGCAGGCGAATCAAGCCAATGATTGCTCCGATAATTAATAGCCCACCGAAAACAGAGGTCGTCTTTCGATGCGCCATCAGCACATGCATCAAACCGGCATACCAGCTCGATATCTTTTCAAAATAATAGTCAAACTTGGCAAAGAACCAATTCTTCTTGGCGTTTGGCAACTTTGGGGTGATGAACTGCGCAGCCTGAGTCGGTTTGAGCGTCACCGCGTTGATTCCGCTGATCAGCGCCGTGGCAGCAATAACAAGTGCAAACTGACGATACATCTGGCCCGTAATACCAGCGATGAAGGATGCCGGCAAAAAGACCGCCATCAACACAAGCGTGATACCAATGATCGGACCTAAGAGCTCATTCATGGCATTGATCGCCCCCTGTCGAGGGGTCTGTCCATGTTCTACCTTTTTGGCAACGCCCTCAACTACAACGATCGCATCGTCCACCACAATGCCGATACATAGAACAATTGCAAAAAGCGTCAACAAATTAATCGAGAAGCCCATTGCTGCCATGCAGGCAAATGCACCGATGATCGTCACAGGTACGGTAGTCGCTGGTACGAGTGTCGCACGCCAATCTTGCAAGAAAAGCATAATCACGAGCAGTACAAGAATCCCAGCTTCGAAAAGCGTGTGATACACCTCAGTAATGGAAGCAGACACGAACATGGTTGTGTCAAACGGAATCTCCCACTTGATTTCTTTTGGAAAAGTCTTCGATACCCTTTCTAACTCAGCTCTAACAGCCTTCGAGACATCGATCGCATTCGCAGACGGCTGCTGATAGATTGCAATCCCCCCCGCGGGCTTTTCGTCTAAGCGAAAAAACTGACTGTAGTTCTGGCTTCCCATTTCTACACGGGCAACATCCCGCAGGCGTGTCGTCTCGCCCTGCTCGTTCACTTTAAGCAAAATTTGTTCAAACTGCTCGGGAGTATCTAGTGCACTGGTGACATTGAGCGTTAGTTGAAAATCCTGACCCATCGGGACAGGAGGGGCACCTACTTGTCCCGCTGCAAGCATGACGTTTTGGCGACTAATCGCCGTCGATACATCGGTGGGTGAAAGACCGCGCATCGCAAGCTGGGCAGGATCTAGCCAAATGCGCATGCTGTAGTTGCCAACGCCAAAGACGTTCGCTGCCGCCACCCCCGGAATACGTGCCAAGCGATTCTGTAGCTGCAGGTTTGCAAAGTTACTAAGGAACAACGCGTCATGTTCAGGATTGCTGGAGGTCAAGGTTACAAACTGCAAGATTGCAGTAGATTGCACCTTAGTGGTCACACCCTGCTTTTGTACCGCAGCCGGAAGTGCAGCCAACGCGATCGCCACGCGGTTCTGCACCGTCACCTGCGCCATGTTTGGATCAGTACCAACCTGAAAGGTCACTGTTAGCGTGTAGCGTCCATCGTTGGTCGAATCAGACTGCATGTAGAGCATGTTCTCTACACCGTTTACCTGATTTTCGATATTGCTTGCGACTAAGCGTTGCACCAGGGATGCACTCGCACCGGGCCACATGGTTGTGACTTGAACCGTCGGTGGCGTCATCGGCGGGTATTGCGCAATCGGCAAAGAAAATATCGATACTGCGCCAATCAGCATCGTGATCAGAGCGATCACGTTACCGAGTACGGGGCGCTCGATGAAAAATTTAGAAAGCATGAAAAATCCAGTCTGATCGCACTAGCGAGAATGTGGCTGCAGCGTCGTCGTCTCTGCCGAAACGACTTGCCCAGGCTTGACATTTATGAAGCCGTTGACAATGATCGTGTCGCCGGCAGTCAAGCCACTCGTTACTTCGATCAAATGACTAAATCGTTGACCACGTTTGACGTTGCGTCGCTGCGCCTTGTTTGCTTCATCTAGCACAAAAACATAGTCGCCTTGCTGATCAGTCTGTACGGTCGCATTCGGTATAAGGATCACCTCGCGGGGGTCACCGTACTCAACCTTTACCTTGGCGTATAGACCCGGTATTAATCTCACCTGCGCATTTGGAAGCTCCGCACGCAGCTGTAAGGAACCGGTTGAAGTGTTCAATAAGTTCGCTGCGAAATCAAGGACACCAGAATGTGGGTATCCCTGCTCCCCTTGCAGTGCCACCGATACGGGCAATTTATTAACCATCGACTTGCGTTGATCAACGCTACCTGCAGTACTCGTAAATTTAAGTAAATCTCGTTCGTTGATCGAAAAATACACATAGATCGGATTTATTTTTTGGATTGTCGCAAGCTTGACACCCTGGGGGCTCGAACCGAGATAGTTCCCAATATCAATCAAATGCCGACCCATCAGACCATCAAAGGGTGCGCGTACTTCGGTGTAACCAAGATTCAATTGCGCCAGTTTAAAGTTCGCTTCTGCTTGCAGATAGGACGAATTAGCTTTATCGACTGCCGCCTGAGAGGTGGCGTTATCTTTCAGAAGCGCCTTCTGACGGTCGATTTCAATCTTAGCCTCTGCAAAAACGGCTTTCGTTAAATTGACTTGCTGTATGTATTGATCCTGCTCAATAACAAAGAGCAACTGATCCTTTTTAACGTAAGCACCATCGGCAAACTCGATCTTCGTTAGATAGCCCGGCACCCTGGCCACGAGATCGACAGAGAGCAAGGCAGAAACGTTGCCATCAAACAACTCATAGCTTCGCACGCTTTGCTGCACAGGCTTGGCAACCGTGACCTTCGCGGGTGTCGAAACCGGAGCTTGCGCAGCCGGCTTACAACCTACCAACACCAGGCAAGCAAATATGACGGTCACGCCAACTCGCACATTATCAAATCGTTTAGTCATTATCTTTTTCATTTAATCGTCTCGCTGGACTTCACCAACCGCAAATCAGAGGGATCGTTCAAAACAGCACCCCAGTCCGTGCGCGAGCGCATAGTCTGTACCAGTTGATCAGGCAACTGAGGCATATTCATCGCGCCCGACCATCCCCCTCCAAGTGCCTTAAAGGCAGCCACGTAGCCCAGTAAATTATTTGTGGTGGTTTGCACCAAACTATTCTGAACCGCTAGTAACTGCTGCTGTGCGATGATCACGGTGTTGTAGTCGTTTTGACCCGCTTTATACCGATCCAATGCAAGGGAAGCAGCCTGCCTAGCTGCAGTCACCGATTTTTTTAAATCTTCGGCAGAACTTCTGGTGGTGGATATCGAGATCAGAGCATCCTCGACTTCTTTCTGTGCCAAGAGCACTTGGTTTTGGTAGGTCAGGACGCTCTGTTGGAACACAGCATCCTGTACCCGAATCTGATCTACGATTGCTCCGCGATAAAAGAGCGGGAACATAAAACTACCGGAAATTGAGGTGTTTCGGTTATCCCAGGAAAACAGACTGGTCTGTGTCGAATTATTGAAGGTCGCGTTCTGAAACCCGAAATAACCACTCAAAGAAAAGCTCGGATACAAGGCAGCAACATTCACGCCGATCAAAGCAGACTGCGCAGCTGCTGCATACTCTGCTTGTAAAACATCAGGTCGACGACGAAGCAGGTCTTTCGGGATGCCTACTTCTAAAGACCGAGGGGGCTTGATCGTGCCCTTCGTTTGACCAAAATTGAGCGCGTAATAACTCGGCAACTCACCGAGCAACAAACTCATCGCGTATTGCGCTTTTCTCAGTGAAGCAATGATGGCGGGAATATCTGCCTTTGTTTGTTCATATTGCGACTGAGCTTGACTGAGATCAAGCAGCGAGGTGGCGCCATTCTTGTACCGGGATTGCGCGATTCGCAAACTCTCCGCCTGCAGAGCCAAGTTTGTCGTCGCAACCTGCTGTAGCGCTTCGTAATTACGTATGCTGATGTAGGTGTTCGCCACCTCCGAGGCCAGCGAAGTGTCAGCGGCATAAAACGCAGCTGCCGTTGCAATCAGGGACGATGTGGCGCTCTCGATTCCACGTCGATACTTGCCCCAAAAGTCAATTTCCCAATTCGCTTGCACAATAAGACTTTGGGAGCTCGAGTAAGGAGATGCGCCAGTCGCTTGAGTCAGTGCCGACGGTTGGTTGGTCCGAGCACCGCTACCACCAAGACCAACACTTGGTAACAACGTCGCATCCGCCACACCCAGCGAAGCACGCGCTTGATAAATTCTCAAGCCCGCATTCTGAAG
>JBILJY010000013.1:0-24973 GCA_044376975.1 Burkholderiaceae bacterium
ACTGCGGGCTATTTGATGAGGCCTGCGCTACGTCCGGCAGTTTCAAGGCCTTTGTAATTTTCAGGCGACGTCGCAATGTAGCGGGTTGCTCGGTTCAGCGTCAGAATTTCTTTGCCTTCTGCATTATCCATGCTCAAGGCCAATAAGGCTGCCTTAATTTTTTCGCGCTGTGCTGCAGGCATATCGGCATGTACCGACCAGTTGTAATTGAAGTAGGGTGGCGTGGTGAAAAACACATCAACTTTGTTTGTGTCGACTTTCTTTTCTGCGACAAACTTATTCCAAACCGTAATGTCTAGCGCAGCACCATCTACCCGACCACTCACGACCGAAGCGATGGTGGCATCGTGTGCCCCCGAGTACGAGACACGTTTGAAGTCACGTTCTGGGTCGATTCCGGCCTCAAGCAAAAAGGAGCGTGGCATCAAGCTGCCTGACGTGCTGGATTGGGACCCAAAGCTAAACTGCTTGCCCTTCAAGTCAGAGAGTTTCGTGATTCCGGAGTTTTTCTGTGCAATAAACACTGAACGAAACTTTGTGTCTTCTTCGCGCTGTGCGATCGGGATAATTTTTCCGCCAGAACGAATTTGTGCCTGAACGTGTGTGAAGCCACCAAACCAAACGAGATCGACCTGTTTGTTGACCAATGCTTCGACCGCAGCCGGGTAGTCATTGACCGGGATGAATTCGACCTTCATGCCTTGGGTGCGTTCGAGGTATTTCGTTAATGGTCCGAACTTACGAACCTGTTCTGTCGCGGCCTCCTCGGGTATCGTTGTGACACGTAAGACCTGTTGTGCGAAGGCGCTAGCGGTGATCGCCGAGGCAAAAAATGTCGTCGCCCAAAAAGTTAGTGCGCGGAGCGAGAGAGCTCGGATCATAGGACCTCTAGGTGTTTACGGTAAGTCTATGTTTTAGCACGAAAAAACGGTTTCCCTCGTAAGGCCTTTTATAGATATTTGTTTCAAGCATAATAAGGACTTAAGCCTTAGTCCTGCACTGCGCTTGATATCTCACTTTGTAAGGGTAAATCACATGATTCTGTATGACATGACCACGGCAATGAATCCGCGTCGCGTGCGGATTTTTTTAGCTGAGAAAGGCATCACGATACCGATAAAGCAAGTCGATGGTCTAAATCGTGAAAACCTTTCCCCTGCATTTTTAAAGTTGAATTCACTGGGTAAGACGCCTGTGCTAGAACTGGATGACGGCACCTTGCTGACCGAATCGATCGCGATCTGCCGCTACTTTGAGGCCCTGCACCCTGAGCGCCCCTTGTTTGGCAGCACACCACTTGAGAAGGCGCAAATCGAGATGTGGATGCGTCGTATGGAATTTGAAATCGTCGCCCCGATCGTGACGGCGTTTCAACACACCGGGCAATATTGGGAAGGGCGTATCCCGCAAGAGCCGCTCTGTGGTGAGCATGCGCGCAATCGCGCCTATGATTCTTTTGCTTGGCTCGATCGTGAGCTTACAGGCCGCGAGTTTATCGCCGGAGATCAATACAGCATTGCAGATATCGTGGCGCAATGTGGCTTTCTGGTGGGTAAGGTGACGGGTACAAAGATCCCACCCGAGCTCAAAGAGCTGACTCGTTGGTACGCTTCGGTCGTCGCACGTCCTACGGCTCGTGCTTAACATGAGCACTTCACCTGCGGTGACAACCTCACAGAAGGTTTGTTTAATTGTAGGCGCGGGCGATGCGACCGGTAGTGCCATTGCAAAACGCTTCGCACAAGCGGGCTATACCGTCTGTGTGACGCGTCGCACGCCCGATGCCAGTGCTGCGCTTGTGCGAAGTATTCAAGACGCGGGTGGTCGTGCCATTGCCTATCAACTTGATGCACGACGCGAGGAGGAGGTCATCGCGCTCTTCAAGAAAATAGAAGCCGACGTGGGCGCTCTTGAAGTGATCGTCTTCAATGTGGGCGGTAATGTGCGCTTTCCGTTGCTGGAAATGACAGCAGAAAAATACTTCAAGACTTGGGAAATGTGCGCAATGGCTGGCTTCTTAGTCGGTCGCGAAGCGGCGAGGGCGCTACTGCCTAAAGGCCGTGGCACGATTTTGTTTACCGGCGCGACAGCCAGCTTAAGAGGCGGGGTTGGCTTCAGTGCGTTTGCGGGTGGGAAAGCGGCGCTGCGTGCCTTGGCACAAAGCATGGCCCGAGAGTTTGGGCCGCAGGGTTTGCATATCGCCCATATTGTGGTGGATGGTGTGATCGATTCAGAGCGAGTGCGTACCACCCAGCCAGAACGTGTTGCGGCGCTTGGTCCACAAGGACTGCTTGATCCGGAGAGCATCGCTCGCGCCTACTTGTGGCTGCACGAGCAAACTCCCGATGCTTGGACCTTTGAGTTAGATTTGAGGCCAAGCGTTGAGAAGTGGTGAACGGTGTTTCGTTTGAGGAGCGTTAATGCAGAAGCCCTTCCTCAAATGCTTTGATTTGTATGGCGACATAGCGGGAGTAAATCCGACAATTCGTAAAGCTTCCGCCTACAAACCATAGTCCCTTTTGACTTGTGCGGCGCCACATGTTGTTCATTTCGCCGTCTGGCGCAAGGCCCCAAACCGGGCCAATCTTTTGCGCCACCTCTTCACCCAGTAGTTGCTTGACGACTTCCTCTTGTGGGACGAAGCCAGTGGCCATAACAATGAGATCTGCTTGTTTGATGGTCCCATCTTTCAATAGAGCGCCGTTTTCTACGAACGTATCAATTTGTTCATGCTGACACAAGCCTATAGCTCCGCTGATGATAAGGTCAGAGCAGCCAGCATTTAAATAGTAGCCACCGTACCGAGTACGGATCTTCATTTGATAGCCGGTATCGTTTTCGCCGTTATCCCATTTAAATCCGCAGGCAATAAGATCGTTAATTAATTTTTTATCAAGCTCGATCATTCTGGCTGAGGTTTGTTTGAAATTGCGCTTGGTCACTTCAAACGTGTTGACGCTTGAAAGCAAATCGCCATCCTCTAGTGCAATACCTTCGTACAGTGCGTAGGTCAATTTCAAGCTCGGATCGATACTGACAACAGTCGTTGATCCCCTCTGAATCATCGTCGTTTGTACGCCGTTGCTGTGGAGATCTTGGGCGACATCATGCGCACTCGTTCCAGTGCCAAGAACTAGTGCGCGTTTTCCCTTCCATTTCGCGCCACTCGTGAAGGAGCTTGTATGCATGACCTCGCCGGTGAAATCCTCGAGCCCAGGTAGTTTCGGAATGCGTGGGAGCCCCACGAGTCCATTGGCGAAGATGATGTGCTTGGGTCGTACTGTGCGCTCGGTGCCTGTGACGTTATTCTTGAGTACTGCAGTCCAGCGTGCGATTTCTTCGTTGTAAGTGGCAGTAGCTAATTCAGTACTCGTCCAGTTATTGATTTCCATCGTCTGGGCATAGATCTCGAGCCAGTTACCCACCATATCTTTAGGGAGATAAGAGGGCCAGTTTTCTGGAAACGGCAAATAGGGCAGATGGTTGAGATCCGTGACGTTGTGCAGCGCGAGTGAGTGATACCGTTTGCGCCAACTATCTCCAATGTGTGGATACTTATCGATGACTAACGTATCAACACCGATCAAGACGAGAGACGCTGCGACGCTAAGCCCTGCCTGGCCACCACCGACCACAAGTACTGTTGGGTCTCGGTCCGTATAGGCTTGGCTGGCGATACGTTGATCTTGCCAGTTGGTTCCGCCAAAGTTTCGTGAGTAGGCTGCTCCTGTTGGGCGACGCTCCCCGATTTGCTCTTCATGTCCTTTTAGTTCATGCAGGCTGGTCAGGAACTGAAACGCTTGCCCAGGATGCTCTAGTAGAAGACGAAGAACACCAAAACAACGACCAAGCTCAGTTTCAAATTGAATAACAGACTCAATAACGTCTATCCCTGTTCGCTTTAGTCGGCGCGGACCTAGTCGACCCTCCGCTAGTTTGAAGTCGCGCGCCTTCACTTGGGCTTGTTTACTCAACATTAAGCTTGCTATGTTGGCAGCACCCGCTGTGGGTGTAATAGACCAAGTAAATGCGAGTAAATCGCGCCAATGACAATCGCCTGCGAAGAGCGTCTTAATGAGCCCTTCGTCAGACTTTGCTAAGGCTGAATTCAATGTATTCAGCCAGTTTGTGGCACTGATGCGATCAACGGTATCGAAGGGATTGTCTGAACTCTGAGAAGCGATGCCAAGCATTTGATTCGATGCCTACTTAGTTTTGTAGTTTGATGCCGCTGGTACGGATAAAGTTTGACCAACGCTCGAACTCCTTCTTATTGAAGGCAACGAAGTCTTGCACTGAGCCACCTAAAATTTTGGCTCCATTGCTCTCGAATCTTTCTCTTACATCAGGCATTTTGAGAATGGCGTTGAATTCAGCGTTCATTTTTTGGATGATGGCCGGAGGAGTTTTTGCTGGCGCCCAGATGCCGTACCATGCAGCAACATCAAAGCCTGGGTAACCACTCTCGGCGACTGTCGGCACGTCTGGCAGGGTGGGGATCCGATAACTGCTGCTAACGGCGAGGGGTCTTAACGTTCCTGCTTTGATGTGCGGAGTTGAAGTCGTGACACCATCAAAAGTCATGGTGACTTCACCCCCCATCGTAGCGAGGAGGGCGGGCGCTCCGCCTTTGTACATGACTTCGATCATGTCTATCTTACTCATGTTTTTAAGCACGTTGAAACTTAGGCTAGGTGAGGCGCCGATTCCCGTACTGCCATGGCTTAGCAGTCCTGGCTTCGCCCTCGCCGCTGCGATCAGTTCTGCGAGTGTTTTGTATGGCGCTTTGGACGAAACGACCAACACATTGGGAACTTCAGCAATTGTTGTGACAGGGGCAAAATCGTTCAAGGGGTGATAAGTTGGTTTGTCTGTCAGTGCAAAGTTGACTGCGTGGGTGCCGAAGGTTCCGAGAATAAAGGTGTAACCATCCGGCTGACTTTTTGCGACCGCAGCTGCACCGATTGTCCCACCAGCACCGGCTCGATTATCAACAACCACAGGTTGCCCGACGCGCTCAGAAAGCTTAGCCGCTAAGATTCGCGCCAAGACGTCGGTTGTTCCCCCGGCAGGGAACGGAACAATGATTTTGATGGGTTGATCTGGATAGGCAGCGTGACTGACTTTAAAAATAGATAGCAACAGCGTGCAGCCTAATAAGAGCTTTTTTATCGCGTTCATGTTGTCTCCAAAGGGTTTTTTCTTTATGAGACCAGAGACATAAACTTTATGCAAGTTTTTTGTAAGCTTTGCGCAAGCTTCGCGGGTATAAGTCGCTACCTAAGCTATTTTTTAATTGGTTGCCCGCTATTGGAGGCTGCCAGCCATGCCGCCATCAATCAATAAATGGGTACCGGTAATAAAACCGGCTGGCTCGGAAACCAAATATGCGACTGTTGCAGCGAATTCTTCAGGTGTGCCGAGCCTGCCCAACGGTATGCGTTTGATGCGTTCGCTCATGTCATAGGAGGAGGCCAACGAAGTTGTGCGGATTGAGGACGGTTGCACGGTGTTGACGGTAATTTGGTGTTGTGCAATCTCGTTTGCAAGATGCTTGAGAAGAGCAGTGACGCCAGCGCGATATACCGTAGATAGCGCGTGGTTGGTCATTGGTCGTGCAACCGAGGCAGAGGTGACCCCGACAATGCGTCCCCACCCGCGACCGATCATCTTGGGAACAATTACGCGCACTGCGATTGTGGCGGCCAAGAGTTGTGTTTGATAGGCCTGCTCCCACCGTTGCGCATCAGTTTCACCCAAGACCGTGGTCATTTTTAGTGGTGGGCGTCCGGTGTTCAAAATTAAAATATCGGGTCCTCCTAGTTTTTCTTGGGTTACCTGAGTGAAATGTTCCATATCCTGTTCGCGCGTCATGTCTCCAGGAATCGCGAACGCTTCTACACCATACTTCGATCGCAGCTCACGCGCTAAAGACTCAAGCTTCTCAGCCGAGCGCGACAGTAAGGTGAGGTTACAGCCCTCCATGGCCAAACGCTGAGCAATACTTTGCCCGAGCCCAGAACTACAGGCCGTGATCATTGCTGTTTTACCTTTGATTCCCAGATCCATATGGGCTCCTATTAGATTATTCGGCCGCGATGGTTAATCGATATGAGCGCGGCAATGAGCAGAAAGAGTACGCTTAATGCCAGAAAAATAGCAGAAACCTCAGTGACCTGATGGCGCTCAAGCCGAATTGTCTTGGACAAGGATTGATAAATAGTTGTCAGGTCCGTGTCACTAGTCGCGCGATAGTAATTCCCCAAGGTAAGTTCGGAAATATTTTTAAGCAACGCCTCATCGAGTTTGACGCGCATTGAAACGCCTTGGGCTTTTAAGACAACACCTTCTGGCGTACCCATTCCGACGGTATAGATGCGCACCCCGAAATCGGCAGCGAGTTGAGCCATCTTCAATGGGTCTGGTCCAAAATTACTCTGACCATCGGAGATCAACACGATCGCTGCTGATTTATTTGAGCCAGGCGCAACCCGTAAGGCGGCCTTCGGGCGCGGAGTGAGGTCAAGCGGCTGGCCGGAGTCAGTTGGCCCAGTAGAGCGGTTTGGCTCTGTTAGGATTTTTTGTACATCGAGGCCGCTACCGGGAATAAGTTCACTAAGCGCAATCAGAATGCCGCTGCCCACAGCGGAGCCCGCTTGTAAGGGCAGGCTCTCGATGGTTCGATACAAATCGTCTCGATCCGTTGTAGGTGCCTGCGCAATAGCGGCTGTACTTGCTATCGTCACGACACCGACCTTCATGTTGGGTGGCTGAGCCCCGATAAATTTCTTTATTGTGGCCTGTGCCGCTTCAATTCGACTGGGAGCAATATCGGTAGCCGCCATACTGCCTGATGTGTCGATCGCGACCATAACGCTGTCTAGGCGAGTCGGAAGCAAAAGGGCCGCTCTGGGCCTGGCTAGACTGAGGATAAAGAGCGCTAGGCCGAGGAGTACAAGCGCCGCTACAACTGCATTGCGCCATCGTGTGCGACTCTTGGGTCCTGGAAGACGAGGCTGACCAAACGTCTGTGCGTGATGGTAGCGGGTGTAAGTGAAAAGGTAGATGCCACAGAGAAGCGGCAAAATACACAAAAGCCAAAGAAGTTGAGGCCATAGAAAGCTGATTGAGTTCAGCGCAATCATAATTTATAGCTTTGCTGGGCACGCGACTGAGTTACGGCGCTGTTGTGCAAGTTTGAGCCACGCGTAAGCGACGCTTTACGTTTTCTTAAAAGTAAATAACGCATTAATGCGTCGTTGACAGACTCCGTCGTGTCTAGCTCAATACAGTCCACACTAGACTGCGCGAAGATGTTTGCGAGGCGTATTGCATGTGCCTGGGCATGCTCGGTAAACCTTTGCCGAAAGCCCTTGTCTTCCGAGTCCACAAATACTTGTTCACCCGTTTCACTGTCTTGGATCAGCATGATTCCAGTGGCTGGTAGTTCGTTCTCGGCCGGATCTAAGAGTCTAGCGGCGATCACATCATGACGATTCGAAAGCTGATGTATAGGTTTATCCCAGCCTGGCGAACTGATGAAGTCTGATATGACAAATACGGTGGATCTGCGCTTGATCGTCATATTAGCCAGTTGGAATAAATCACTGAGGCTTGTCTCACCTTGTAGTTGTTTTTCAGACAACTGATGCATCTGTTCGATGATATGCAAAACCTGCTTTCGGCCAGATCGCACTGGAACAACAATCGACGCCTGTGAGGAAGGCCCCGCATAGAGGATTGCACCAACTCGATTCCCATGACGCGTAAATAGCCGCGCTAACACTGCCACAAAATTTATTGCTAGTTGTTGCTTGGTCACTGCGCTGGAGCCAAAATGAATAGATCCGGTAAGGTCGACAAGAAACCAGATTGAGATCTCACGGTCTTCCTCGTGCTCACGCACGTAGGGGGTACGCATCCGCGCAGTCACATTCCAATCAATGTGACGCACATCGTCATGCATTTGATACTCTCTGAGGTCTGCAAGCATCAGCCCTGCACCGCGAAAAAGTGTTCGAAAGTCTCCCTGCAATTGACCGTCTAATTTACGAACAGCGGTCCACTCGAGCTGTCGTAAAAACAGCTCGGGATTGAAGGGGGGGGGAGTCACCGCAGCGGCAGGTGACTTCGCAAACCGCCTAAGGAAGTTGAACATGGTTCTCAAGCGGCTTCTCTGGTCGAGGGACGGCCTTTAAAATTTGTCTAATAATTTCGTCGGTGGTGATTCCCTCGGCGAGCGCTTCGTACGATAAGACGATTCGATGCCTAAGCACGTCAAAGGCAAGATCAACAACATCTTGAGGTAAAACGTATGCTCGTCCGCGCAAGAAGCCTAGTGCCCTTGCGCCTTCAATTAAACCGATCGTTGCGCGAGGACTTGCTCCAAAAGTAATGAAGCGCTCTAAGTCTGCGAGCCCACTTCGTTTTGGGTATCGGGTAGCAGCAACAATTCTGACCGCGTACTGAATGAGTGCAGGATCAACATAACCCTGGCGGCTCTGCGCTTGCAGTGCTTGAATCTGCTCTGTCGAAGCCACAGGGCTCACGTGAATGGGATCTCCAATAACGCGTTGCACAATGACAAACTCTTCAGAGTCGCTTGGATAACCGATCTGTACCTTCATCATAAAGCGATCGACTTGTGCCTCTGGAAGGGGGTAGGTGCCTTCCGTTTCGATTGGGTTTTGTGTTGCCATCACTAGAAAGGGCGAGGGTACTTTGTGTGACTTACCAGCGATCGTTACCTGCCGCTCTTGCATGACTTCTAGGAGCGCGCTTTGAACCTTAGCGGGAGCTCTGTTGATTTCGTCTGCGAGTAGTAAGTTTGTGAAGACGGGGCCGAGAACAGTGCTGAACGCGCTATCTTTTTGATTAAAGATCTGTGTGCCAACTAGGTCAGCAGGTAAAAGATCTGGCGTAAATTGAATTCGTTTAAAGGAACCTTGAATCGTTTTGGCTAAGGTATTCACGGTCAGCGTTTTTGCCAAGCCAGGCACACCTTCAATCAAAAGGTGACCTTGAGCCAATATTGCGATCAACATTCTTTCTAGAAAGACATCTTGACCGACCACGACGCGCTTGACTTCGAAGAGCACACGCTCCATCAAGGAGGCTGCCTCTGCGATTGGCTGAGTGGGTCGACCAGCGCTCCAAATCTCTGATTCTTGCATTGTGATGCCCTCAAACACGGTGTTTAAAATGGTGGAATACCTAAGCTATCTCCCGCACTTTCGATCGTGATTGCAAAGCCAATTCCTGCAAAGGTCTTTGCCTTTGTTGGATTTAGAATTGCAGTCACAATGCCGAGTACTTCTCCAGACATATTGATTAATGGACCACCTGAGTTGCCTGGATTAGCGGCAGCATCAAATTGAATTAAGCCCTTTAGCGTTAAGTTTTCTGTCGGCTTATATTCGCGATTTAACCCAGATATCACCCCTGCTGAAACCGACGGTCCAAGCCCGAAGGGATAGCCAATGACCGCTATTTCATCGCCCACCATAATGTTTTTGCTCGAGCCGAGCGTGGCGGGCTCGAGATCATCTGGGATGTTGGTTGCCTTGATCACAGCTAGGTCTTTGTCTTTCTGCGCTGAAACAATCACCGCTGGCGATTCCATGCCATCTGCGAAAGTGACGATGAGCCGAGGTGCATTTGCCACAACATGCAGATTAGTCAGGATGGTCCCATCATCTTTAATCACAATTCCGGTACCAACGCCAAGCTCACCGTCAAAAATCTGAGTTCCGCCTGAGGATGCAAAGATATCGGTCCTGATTCTTACAATTGAGGGCGCTATCGAGGAGGCAGCACGCGTCGCACGTGAGGGCAAATCTTTCGTGCTCAGTGTGTGCAACACCGCTGCGTCAATTTGCTCTTGCGTTAGGACATTTGGCGCTTGGTTTTGATGGTTAAAACCCAAAATTGCAACAATGCCCAGCAAGATGCCTAAGGAGAGAAGGACAGCGCGCTCTAGTTGTCTCCGGTTTATTCGGTAGCGGTTTTGCTTGCTTAGAGTGGGGCGTTGATCCCGTGACGAGTCCGAGCTGGAGTCCTCTTGCTTTGGCAAAGAGTCTAAACGACGGCTGTATAGTGCGGTTCGTTTCATAACGGACTCAATTCCCGCAAGCGGTGATAAAGTATGATTTATCATACCGCCGAGGCTAGGCTTATGCGCTTTATTTGGCCAGAATTTTTATGGTGCTTCGCCGTGATGGCATGTCTGCCATTGGGGTATGTATGGCTACTGCGTCGAAAACGCCGGGACGCAGCGGTTTTTTCAAACGTAGCGATGGTGCGCCAGGCCCTTGGGCCTCGAGGAGCTTGGCGACGCCATACGCCACCCGCTTTGCTCTGGATTGGGCTGTTGATCGCCTGTTTTGGCTTGACGCGACCTGTTATGCAGGTCACCTTGCCGGCAGACTATATGACAATTGTTTTGGCAGTTGACGTATCGCGCAGCATGCTGGCAGAGGACGTTGAACCCAATCGTATCCAAGCAGCACAAAAAACAATTAAAGAATTCTTACGGGAATTGCCAAATAACATTCGTATCGGTGTGGTCACGTTTGCGGGCACGGCCCAAGTCGTACAGCAAGTCACGGACAACCGGGAAGTGTTACTGGAGGCAATCGATCGCTTTCGACTGCAACGGGGTACGGCGACAGGAAGCGGTTTGTTGCTGTCGCTTGCCACGTTGCTGCCTGAATCCGGTGTGGACTTGCAAGCCACGATCTATGGTGAGAACTTTGGCGCCTGGGGCGACGGGTTTCCGATACCATCGGTCAAACCTTCACCACCCGTCAGTAAAAATCGTCCGAGCGCTGCTGTGCCGCCAGGGTCATATAGCAATGGCGCCATTATTTTGATTTCGGATGGACGTCGTACGCACGGTCCTGATCCCTTCGCAGCAGCAAAGCAGGCTGCAGAGCGTGGCGTTCGCGTCTATACCGTTGCGTTTGGGACAGCTGGTGGATTTATTCCAGGATGGGGTGGCAGTAATTTTTACGCTCAGGTCGATGAGCGAGCGTTGCAAGCGATTGCAGGGATTACTGAGGCAGAGTTTTTCCGCGCTGAAAACTCAAGCGATTTAACAAAGGTTTATCAGCATCTATCTAGCAAGTTTTCGTTAGAGCGACGCGAAACAGAAATCACCTCTCTTTTTGGAGGGGTAAGCTTCGTCTTTGTGTTGTTGGCATTCATTCTTTCTCTGCTCTGGTTTCGACGCAGTCTTTAACTTCCCAATTGTTTTTCTACATAGCTTTCATGACATCCGTTAAATTTTTTTCATTGTTTTTTTCTGTAGTCCTACTCACTGGGTGTGCTTCACGCCCAGTGAACAAGCAAGTATCCACCGTCGACGACAATGCCGGGTATCGTTTTGAGACCATGCACGCCAAAGCAGAGGATCAAGAGAACCTTGTGGTGCTAGCGTTTTCTGGGGGGGGTACCCGGGCAGCTGCCTTCTCGTATGGCGTGTTGGAATTTTTACGTAACACCGAGATGGTTGGCCCAAAAGGCAAAAAGATGCGCTTGCTTGATAGCGTTGGTTTGATCACCGGGGTATCTGGGGGAAGCTTCACAGCACTTTCCTATGGTCTGTATGGTGACAAACTTTTTGAAGAATATGAGAAGCGTTTCCTCAAACGTGATGTGCAAGGCGAAATCGTATCGCGTGTATTGAATCCTGTTTATTGGCCAAGTTTGTCGTCAAGTGGATGGGGTAGGTCAGAGTTGGCTGCACAACTCTACGATGAAATTCTGTTTGAAGGTGCAACTTTTGGAGATCTTGCAAAGCGTAAGGGTCCGTTTATCGTAGCGTCTGCGACGGATATTTCGACTGGTTCACGCTTTGTATTTAATCAACGCGTGTTCGATACGATGTGCTCGGATTTGAGTTCGGTGCCCTTATCGCGCGCTGCAGCGGCGTCTTCAGCTGTCCCCGTGGTTCTGTCGCCAGTGACTTTTAATAATTATGGGGGGAGTTGTGGTTGGAAGCCACCTGTTTGGATGACACCCTTTTTAGATAATAGCAACGTCAAGCGCCCGGCGGCCCGCGCCACGCGATCAATTCAGGCAGAAAATAGCTTGAGTGATAGTTCCAAAAAGCCATATCTTCATCTAGTAGACGGCGGCGTCTCAGACAACGTCGGTATGCGTGGTGTTCTAGACTCCCTTGAGTTAATGGAGGCACTCTACGACACGGGCACCTCAACCTCGCTCGATCGTATACGTCGGGTGATCGTGTTCGTCGTGAACTCCTTGTCAGAGCCCAAGACGGATTGGGATGAGCGGGAGCGTCCCCCTGATAGTCTCACTGTTTTGCTCAAGGCCGCCGGTACACCGATCGATCACTACTCTTACGAAGCGGTAGAGTTGCTCAAGGATACGTCGGCACGCTGGAACGCCTTGCGCAAAATTCGAGACTCCGCCGCGATGAAGGCGAACAAAGACCCAGCGATTGCGGCTTTGATGAAAGTGCCGAATGCAGAGATTTACACCATTGATGTTTCTTTCAAACAAATCAAAAGCGAAGAAGAGCGTTTTTATTTAAATCAGCAGCCGACTTCGTTTGTGCTGACGGACGAGGCGGTTGATCGGTTGCGTGCTTCGGCAGGTAAAATTATTATGGCATCGCCGGAGTTTCAGCGATTGATTAAAGATGTGGGTGTGCGCATTACGCAGAAAAATGATTGATAGAGCGGCATACGCCAATTAGTCTATTCCCCTTTTTTGAAATAAGCAATTTAATAGGGTTGACCACATAAAAAAGCAAAGGCGGAAAAACGTAGATTCCATCTGATGCGGGTCACCTAACTTCAGGATTTGATTCAAATGCTTAAAAAATTTAAGAAGTCCTCTCTCGTCGCGGCGATGTTCGCGACCGGTCTGATTTCCACGGCCACCATTGCAGCTGGCCCACCAAACATTGTGGTGATTTGGGGTGATGATATCGGCCAGAGCAATATCTCGGCTTACTCTAACGGTTTAGTTGGCTATCGCACACCTAATATTGACAGTATCGCGCGCGATGGCATGATGTTTACTGACTATTACGCCGAGCAAAGCTCGACAGCGGGTCGCTCCTCTTTCATTACGGGTCAGGCTGTTGTGCGCACCGGCTTGTCTAAAGTCGGCTTGCCTGGTGCGAAGCTTGGCTTGCAAACAGAAGACGTGACGCTTGCGACCTTGCTCAAATCACGTGGTTATGTCACAGGCCAATTCGGTAAAAACCACCTTGGTGATCGGGACGAACATCTACCCTGTAATCATGGCTTTGATGAGTTCTTTGGCAATCTATACCATCTTAATGCTGAGGAAGAGCCAGAGCACCGCGACTACCCCAAGGACCCAGAGTTCAAAAAGAAGTATGGACCACGTGGTGTCTTGAAATGCAAAGCTGGTGGTGGAATTGAGAACACCGGACCGTTAACAAAGAAGCGGATGCAATCGATTGATGATGAGATCGTGGCCGGTGCGAACGATTTTATCGAGCGTAGTGCAAAGAGTGGCAAGCCAATCTTTACGTGGATCAACACCACGGGTATGCATTTTCGTACCCACATTGATCCAAAGATTGCAGGTCAGGCAGGCAAGTGGCTGGGCGAGTACGCGGATGCCATGGTCGAGCATGACAAGCGGGTAGGGCGTGTATTGCAAAAGATCAAAGATCTTGGCTTAGCCGAGAACACCATCGTCATTTATTCAACCGACAATGGCGTGCACATGAACTCCTGGCCAGATGCGGGGATGACACCTTTCCGTTCTGAAAAGAATACAAACTGGGAAGGTGCGTATCGTGTGCCAGCGATGATTAAATGGCCGGGCAAGATCAAGCCGGGTTCGGTATCAAACGGTATTGTCTCTGGTTTGGATTGGCTGCCGACTTTGGTAGCGGCAGCAGGCGACGACCAAATAAAAGAGAAGCTCAAGAAGGGCACAAAAATCGGTGCCAAGGACTACAAGGTGCATTTGGACGGCTACAACCAGTTGCCGTACCTGACTGGCAAGTCTGACAAGAGCGCGCGCAATGAGTTCTTTTACTTCAACGATGATGGTCAGCTCGTGGCCTTGCGTTACGACAACTGGAAGGTTGTGTTCAGTGAGCAAGAAGCAAAAGGTACGTTGCGGTTATGGGCGCAGCCTTTCACACCGCTGCGCGTTCCTAAGCTCTTTAACTTGCGGCTGGATCCGTACGAGCGCGCTGATCAAACATCCAATACTTACTATGATTGGTTGATCGATCACGCGTTCTTATTCGTACCAGCGCAAGAGATGGTCGCGCAGTTTTACTCGACCTTCAAAGAGTTTCCACCACGTCAAAAGGCGGCAAGCTTCTCGATCGACCAGATCATGCAGCAACTCGAGAAGCCGGTGAGTAATTAAAAGCGTTTACTTCCAGGTTGTCTGGGAGTCAAACGGATAAACCGGGCGGTCTAGCTTCTTGTAGGGGAAGCGAGAGTAGTCCGCACCGGTGACACCACCGCCATCGCACTCGACGAGTGCTTTGGCGATTGGTACGAAAACAGGTCGGCAGTACATGCGCGACTTCAATAGAATAAAGCGATGTTTTGGTGCATCGATTCCGATGTGACTGAAGATCCCCAAATCCCAATGCTCTTGCGGCGTTTCAGTGACCATCACTTTTGCTTGTGGTGTGTCTAGACAAACCGTTCGGCCCATGTAAATTCGCTGACCTGTATAGGTTGGGCCTGACACCACATATTGCCCATCAGTGATCTTTGATACAACACCAGTTAGTAAGCGCGGTGGGTTCGTGATGCCGAGTTGAGTGAGGGGCACTTTGTCACCAATGGGCAAGGTCACTGTGGCGCCTAAGCCTGCAGCGATCAGTTGCGCGACTGCCTCGGAGTCGCAAATCGGCCCCACAACGATATCTTCCAAACCTTGCTTTAACGCCTCGTGCAGCACGTTCATGTCGTCACAGGTGCCACCCGACATGCAGTTATCACCATGGTCTAACAGTAAGACGGGACCCGAGCCTGCTGCGGCTGCGAGGTCCTTGGCGCGTGCAATGGAATCAGCGAGGGGCTCGTTCTTGTAGATGAATCCTTCGCGATTCTGCCAGATGTACTCGGCGATTTCTTGTGCGGTGGCTTCAGCAGCTGCTTGGTCATCATTACTGACCACAACAACGCTGATGCAAGGTGCTGCGATATCCGCCAGAGCAAAGCCCGCCAGCACAGATGCGCCGAGCATGCCCTTTTTTTCGGCGGCTTTAGCAAGTTTGACGGCTTCATGCATGGGGCCCTGATCGGTTCGGCTGCAAAGCGTATTCAAGATCAGTGGAAGACGGCGCCAAGCAATCGTGGGTGTGATTTTCTTATTGATCATGTCGACTAAGAGTCGGCCTGCATGGGCGCCGGTCTCGTACATATCGACGTGAGGATAGGTTTTAAAGCTAATGACGATATCGCTGTTGTTGATAATCTTGTCGGTCATCTTGCCGTGTAGATCAAGCGCGACGGCAATCGGCGCATGAGGCAGGGCAGCGCGCACACGTTCAAGCAAATCGCCTTCACCATCGTCAGAATTTTCTGCCACCATCGCGCCGTGCAGGTCGAGCGCAACGGCATCACAACCTTGCGCAGCGGCGACGATCGTGTCACTTAAGTGTGTGTAGGCTTTCGCACAAACTGTGCCGCTAGGATTTGCCGTGGCCGAGCAGGCTACAACGACTTCGTGACCGGCAGCTTCCAGCACATCGATGAATGCTGCAATCCCCGTTCGAGTATTTTTTGATGCGGCGTAGGCGTCTGGTCCATAGAGAGGGCCGTTGTCACCAAAAGACTTCAAAGGGGTTGCAATAGGCGAGAACGTATTGGTCTCGTGGTTCATGCGGGCGACAAGGATTTTCATGTGGATCGATATTATGGTTTGCAGACTCGACCAGTTTAATGCCCGCCACCCATTTTCTTATGCTCGAAACGGCTTAGCAGGCGCACCAGTGGCCAGAGTAGGACGAGGTAGAAGATTGCTGCCAGAACGATGGGCGATGGGTTGTAGACCAGTGATTGAGCGTCGCGTGCGACCCGTAAAAGTTCTGGCATCGCAACTGCACTGGCAAGGGTTGTCAGTTTAATGACCTCAATCGTGTTGCTGATCAGATCGGGCATGACATTGCGGGTTGCTTGAGGAATTTGGATATAGAGAAGGGTTTGTGTTCTGGAGAGACCGGTTGAGCGAGCCGCTTCAATTTGACCGTTTGGCACACTTTCGAGTCCGGCACGAAATATTTCGCCATAGTACGAGGAGTTATTCAGCATGAAGCCGATGACGATAGCCAAGAGCTTGGGTAGTTCCAACCCCAAAAATGGCGTGCCGTAATAGACAAATATCAGCAGCACGAGCGGGGGAAGGGCGCGAAAGACATCGATATATAAAGCAAGTGCCCCGCGTGCCCAGCGATTTTTGAGGGTGATGGAAAGCACACCGACCAGCAACCCAGCGGCGAGTCCGAAGGGAATCACGAGTGCCGAGAGCAACAAGGTGTTGAGTAACCCTTGCAGCAGAAACGGAGCGACCTGAATATAGATCGGGATATTAAAGAAATTGTTAAGTATCGCGTCCATGAGTGTCTCTATTGCTTCCAGCGGAAACGCGTTTCAGTCCAGCGACCTAAGATCACAACGGGTATAAAGATAATGAGACAGCCAATCGCACCCATCATGAGGGGCGTGGCGTTGCCGGAATTGCTCATTGCAGATTGGGAATTACTCAAGACTTCGCTCAACCCAACGACGGATCCTAGCGCAGTGCTCTTTGTGATTGCGATCACACGATTGGTCAGCGGAGCAACGGTTAAACGAACCGCTTGGGGTAGCACAACATAAAGCATGCTTTGAAGCCAATTCAAACCTGTAGAGCGCGCTGCTTCAGATTGCCCTTTGGGTACTGAGACGATACCTGCCCAGCAAATTTCTTCGACAAAGGCCGCAAGAACCAAAGATAGTGCAATCCATGTCGCAGTGAAAGCCGACATAGACACTTGAATATACGGAAACGCAAAGAACAACATCATGATGACGACCAGCGGTGGGAGCGCACGCATGATGTCGGCAAAACAAATGATGAAAAAATTAACGGGCTTAAGCTGTAGCGCGCGAAGCACGGCAAGCAGCATGCCAAAAAATAAGCCCGTCACGGCGACAACGATACCGAGTTCGACGGTAACGACCATGCCCTTCAAAATGTCTGGCAAGTATTCCCAGGCAATCTCAAGGTTGAAAAACGAAAAGACGAGCGCTTTTAAATCCATTGGCGTCAATCGCTCGCTGTTAGGCCGAGTGCTCGCTCATGCGAGCGAGGAAGGCTTGGGTGCGAGGCTGTGTGGGTGCGCCGAAAATCTGCTGCGGTGTTCCTTGTTCCACAATCAATCCTGCATCTATGAAGACGACGTGGTCTGCGGCCGCTCGGGCAAAGCCCATCTCGTGGCTGACGACAACCATGGTCATGCCATCGTCTTTGAGTTCACGCATGACCTTCAGTACATCGCCAACCAGTTCGGGATCTAGTGCGCTGGTAGGTTCGTCGAATAAAACAACTTTAGGACGTAGCGCGAGCGAGCGTGCGATTCCGACACGTTGTTGCTGGCCGCCTGACAATTGATCTGGAAAGGCTTTGGCTTTATCGAGAAGACCAACACGCTTGAGCGCATCCAGACCTCGCTCGTTCGCTTGATCTTTCGACAGCTTCTGCACCTTACGCAGTGCGAGCGTCACGTTATCGAGTACCGACATATGACGGTAAAGATTAAAGTGTTGGAACACCATACCAATATTTTGGCGAATGCGATTGAGATCGGCTGCGGGAGCGGTGAGGTCTTCACCGTCCACCAGAATCGTGCCTGAGCTCGGTTCTTCGAGCCGGTTGCAACAGCGAAGCAACGTGCTTTTACCGGAGCCAGACGGCCCGATCATGAAAACCAACTGTCCTTTGTTGACACTCAAGTCGATGCCCTTGAGGACCTCGTTATCACCAAAGGATTTATGTAGGCCAGTAATTTTCAGAATCGGGCTTTGCATCATAAGGTCCAGACTTGTATCAGCACTTCAGGTTAACGGGTGTTGGATCGTAGCCAGGCATGTTCGGCACGCCTTGTCCTGGGGTGATCGTGACAGCTGCTGAGCCTGGTGCAGGTGTGAAGCCAAACCACTTTTGTGCCAATTTCGATACGGTGCCGTTTTGCTTCAGACACTTCAGTGCGCTCGAAATGCGATCGCGACCTTCTTTGTCATCGAGACGGAACGCAAGCGACCAGACTAGTCCCGTGGGCATGACGTAAGTCATTTTGACCGCTGGGTTTTGCTTGGCAGCCCAGGCGGCAACGGTGTTGCCCGCCATGTTTGCATAGGCGCGTCCCGACTGAACAGCTTGAATTGCATCTGCGTTAGTAGCATAGACATCAAATTTGAAGCCATACTTGGCGGCGTTATCACGTGCCCAAGTCTCGTAAGCAGAGCCTTTGTTTACCGAAATCGTTTTGCCCTTGAGGTCGTCAAGCGACTTCATGTCAGCAGTCTTCTTGTCTTGCACGAAAGCGAAGTCAGTGTTCAGGTAGCCTTCGGAGAACAGCAACGCTTTGGCGCGCGCTTCCGTCACAGTGGTCGGCGCCAAGACGAAGTCGTACTTCTTTGCGTTCAGTCCAGGGATAAGCGCAGAGAATTCCGTGCCATCGATCGTGATTGTCGTACCCAGTTGCTTGGCCAAGGCATGACCGAGTTCAACGTTGAAGCCGTCAATGCCACCGCCAAGCTTTGGCATGGCGTGCGGTGCGAACGTCGCATCCACACCGGTTGCGAGTGGCTTGTTTGCCCAAGCGGCTGAAGCGCAGACTGCGCTCAAGGCTAACGCCAGTCCAAAACGTCCGGCGCGATTCGATAATGAAGTAAAGCGAGTCATCGTGAGTCCTTTTTAGAGCAGTGGAGGTTTACCCAGGGCGGCACCGGCCCCTACGCGCTCAGTGATGAGCGTGTAGTGTTCGGGACGCCGATGGGCGGCAAAATTAAAAATGTGCTGCTTAAACGCATCACCAAGTGCAAGATCCGCTTGGCAGAAAATGACTTCATCGTCTTCGCCTTGGGCTTGTGCGACGATCTCACCAGTGGGTGCGACGATCGCAGACCCTGCGAACAAATGGAAGCCGTCCTCTTTACCTGCTTTGCCGGCTGCGGCAACCCAGACACAGTTTTGATAGGCGGCGGCTTGCAGTGAAAGGATGTGATGAAACATTCTTAAATGAGGTGGCTCATTCCAATGAATGTTCTGTGATGGTGTGTTGTAGCCAACTGCAACGATCTCGGCGTTCTGTAGCGCAAGCACACGCCATGCTTCTCCCCACCTACGATCGTTACACAACAACATGCCGATACGGGAGTCCATCGTCTCCCAGACGTTGAAGCCTTCGTTGCCGACTTCAAAATATTTCTTTTCTAGATGCTGAAAGGGCGCATGTGATTTGTTATCGCTGTGTCCAGGCAGATGAATCTTTCTGTAGCGACCAACAATCTCTGCCTGCTGATTGACCAAAATCGAAGTATTGAAACACTTCCCCTCGGTCGATACCTCTGCGTAGCCGAGATAAAAACCAATGCTGAGTTTTTTTGCTGTATCGAACAGTGCTTGCGTTTCTGGTCCCGGCATCGATTTTTCGAAGTAGCGATCGATCGCTTCTTTTTCTGTCATCCAATACCGTGGAAAAAAAGTGGTCAGTGCAAGCTCTGGAGACACGACCATCTTTGCGCCACGACTTGCAGCCTCTTTCATCATTTCCAATAAGCGCGCAACAGCCTGCTTGCGGGTATCGTTGGGCTGAATTGGGCCGAGTTGAGCGACGGCCAGACCGAAGGGGCGTTTACTCATGATCAATGCTTCTCCGACGGATCGACAGAAAAATATTTACGCATGACCGAATTGGGATTGCCGGTCAGGCGCTGGCGTAGAATAGGTTCGGGTGTTGACCGTTTGATGAACTTGCCGGAGCCGCGTTCGGCTTGTAATTTTCCATCGGTCACAACCAAGCGACCACGGCTAAAGACTTGTTCAGGCCAGCCCGTGATCTGCTTGCCTTCGTATGGCGTATAGCCAACGTTGTCATGCAACATCTTGGTCGAAATCGTGACGGCCTTCTCTGGATTCCAAATCGCAAGATCCGCGTCGCTGCCCACAGCGATCGTTCCTTTTTGTGGATACATCCCGTAGGTGCGTGCATGGTTTGTTGCCGTCACAGCGACAAAGCGCTCGATCGTCATGCGGCCCTTTAGTACGCCTTCTGAAAACAATAACGGCATGCGTACTTCTAAGCCTGGTACGCCGTTCGCCATATCTTTGAAGGTTGTCGCATCACCCTTTGGCAATTTTCCTGACTCGTCAAAGCGGTAGGGGGCATGATCAGAAGAGAACATTTGCAGTGTGCCGTTAATCAGTCCTTGCCAGACGGCTTCCTGAGACGCTTCGTCACCGGGTGGTGGGCTGCAGCAAAACTTTGCGCCTTCCAAGCCGGGGAGGTCAATGTCTTTCGCCGTCAAAAAGAGATACTGTGGGCAGCTTTCGGCGTGGATGGGAAGTCCCAGTGCTTGCGAAGAGTGGATCACGCGCACGGCTTCCTGACCTGCGACGTGCACAATTAATATGGGCACATCCACTAGCGTTGCGAGAGCGACAGCGCGATTGGTGGCTTCGCTTTCAGCGATGCTGGTATGCGCAACCGCATGGTACTTCGGTGCGGTGAGCCCGCGTTCGACCAAGCGACGCGCGATCCAGCGGATCATGTCGTTATTTTCGGCGTGCACCATAACCAGTGCGCCTTCCTTACTTGCACACTCCAGAACGTCCAGCACTTGATAGTCATCAAGTTTCATGCGGTCATACGTCATATAGATTTTGAATGACGTGATGCCATCTTTGATGACTGCAGGCAGGTGCTTCTCTATGGCTTCGGCGGTCGGGTCTGCCAGAATAAGGTGAAAGCCATAATCAATGACTGCTTTTTCGGCTGCGCGCTTAGCGTAGTCGGCAACCACTTCGGGGATCTGGTTGCCACGATGTTGCGCTGCGAACGGCACAATCGTTGTTGTGCCGCCAAAGGCCGCCGAAACTGTTGCGCTGTAAAAGTCATCCGCGCACATCATTCCCATGCCTGATAGCTGCTCGACGTGGCAGTGGCTATCGATGCCACCGGGGAGTACCCAACGACCCGCTGCGTCGATATCTTGTTTTCCCGCCGGCAGGCTCTTCGCGATCGCAGCAATCACACCGTCCTTAATGCCGATGTCCGCATAGTAGGTTTCGTTAGCGGTGCAGATTCGACCATTACGAATCGTGACGTCAAAGTTGCTCATGGCGCTCATCCTTGTTTCTCTTAAGCCTTTACGGCTTGTCTGCCGCGTGCGGTCGTCGACAAACCAACGCGCGCAACGGTTGCTTCAAGTTCTTTGATGGTGAGTGCGTCAATGCGCATTCCTGGCGAGCGAATTGCGTTGCTGCGGATTGCCCCGCGTTGTTGGTAGATGTATTTGCGAAGCGCCAAGCCAATTTTTGGTTGGAATTCATAGCGGATCAGTGGGCAGTAGCGGTCAAAGACGGCTGCCGCACCTTTGTGATCGCCTGCTGCAAAACGGTTATAGATTTCTACCAACACTTCTGGATAGGCGAAACCGGTCATTGTGCCGACAGCTCCGCGTTGGAGTTCCTCGAGGAAGAACATCCCGCCTAAGCCACCGAAGATCTTCATCGCTTCATCGCCCGCGAGATCACGGATGCGACTAATCTTTTGACCAACAGGAGGCTCTTCCATTTTGATCATGTTTACGCCACCTTCTTTGCCTAGGCGCGCGACAACTTCAGGTCGAATTTCTGTGCCGAACGAGTCCGGAAAGTCATGAATGACAACGGGGATCTTGACGGAGTCTGCAACGGCCTTGTAATAGTCGAACAACAGTGCATCGCTCGCGTTATCAAGGGGTGCAGCAAACACGGCAGCAGCACCGGAGTCTTGCGCCTCTTGTGCTTGTTCGATTGCGCCTGTGATGCCATGGGCGCGCACGCCAACCCAAACGGGTACGCGACCTTTTGTGTGTTGAATAAAGGTGTCAGTGACTAGGCGGCGTTCAGCGTTGTTGAGTTTGTGCAGTTCGCCTAGGAACCCGAGAATAGCCAAGCCGGTGATCCCCGTATCTAACAAAAAGTCTACCAAGCTTTTGATGCTTTCAGTATCGACCTTGAGTGCGTCATCAAAGGGGGTAGGGCAAATCGTAAATACACCTTTGGCGTTTGTTGGGGCAGGCATGACGTCTCCGTTTGATAGCGATGCAAGCTGAGTTGCTTGTTGCTGTGATGCTTTATCCTAAAGCGGTTGCGCTAGAACATCACTTGTTTTTTTATTGCCCGCCTATAACCTTAGGTTATGGGTGAGTGATGCGTATCTATTTGTTCGTTTTGGGTATTGCAAACCCTTGTGTCTTGACGGTGTCGCGCAAGGCCACAGCAAAGTCTTGCGCGAGTTGAGACAAAGGTTCGAAGCGAGACTGTACAAGATTGATCGCTAAGGTCTTCGTGTGCGCGATGGGACGGACCACAAAGTCGCCCTCCGCGCTGTGCGCAGAGAATTCATCGACGATAGCAATGCCGGCGCCGGCTTTAACTAATGAACAGGCGTTATGCGGGGAGCTCACCTCTATGGCGACGCGCCGCACATGCCCAGCCTCTTGGTACATCTGCTCGACCAATGTTCCAAAAGGTGTTTCGCTACGATAGGACACCAGAGGGTAAGGCAAGAGATCTTCTATCGTTAGCATGGAACCGCTTGCGAGCGGATGGTTGTAGGGGAAGATGCAGACAAGGTTACCCTGGCCGATTGGCTCAGACAGTAAGTTGGGGTGTTGTGAAGGCAGGATGACGGCACCGAGATCTGCACGATGATCGAGCAGCATTTGGGTAAGTGGTACGACCGTGAGTGGCTGAAACGTCACCTTGACCTCGGGGTGCGTCTGGTGAAACTGGGCGATGGCCATGGGGATGAGCATGTGCCCAATGCTGGGGCTCGACACCAGATGCAGGATGCCGCTGCGTTTCTCAGAGAGTTCACTGGCTAACTCTTCAACGCGGCGCACGCCGTCGTACACGGCTTCGACCTCTTTGAAGAGTTGACGGGCCTCGGGTGTGGGGTACAGGCGTCCCTTAATACGCTCGAATAAGGCAAAACCGAGTCTTTGCTCTGTGTGGGACAACAGGCGACTGATAGCCGGCTGGGACACGAAAAGTAGTTTGGCAGCGCCGCTAATTGAGCCGGAGGTCATCACCGCCCGAAAGACTTCGATTTGTCGCAGGTTCAATTGCATCGTTCTGAGCCCCTTTGAAAGGCGTCATGCATAGCCGTAGGATGAATCCAGATCTGTCTTGTAACCATAACATCATGTTAAGGATCACGCATAAATTGACAATGCAAAACATGTTTAGTCACTGCTATTCTTGTCTAAAAGGGGATTTAGCCATGGTCAAAACGATATTTGTCATCAACCCAAACTCAACCCAAGCCGTGACCGACGCTTTTGATGAAGCGTTGAATGCGTTACGACTGCCTGGTGGACCTAAGATTGAATGCTTGACCTTAGCTGAAGGCCCACCTGGGATTCAGTCGCAGATGGACGTCGAACAGGTCACTTTGCCTTTGGTGAATCTGGTGAAGGGACTTGATGCAAAACACGGTGCAGGTGCCGGCGCTTATGTCTTAGCCTGCTTTAGTGATCCTGGGTTGCATGCGGTACGCGAAGCAACGACGAAACCCGTGTTGGGAATCAGTGAGTGCGGTGCGCTGACTGCGCTAACCAGAGGCCACCGAGTCGGTGTGATTGCAATTTTGCGCCAGTCAATCCCAAGGCATGGTCGGATGTTTGGTGCGATGGGTTTGACTGAACGCGTCGTGGCAGAGGTTCCGCTGGGCATGAATGTGGTGGACTTGGTGGATGCGGAGCGTACGCGTGCGGGTTTGCTTCGGGCCGGTAAAGCGTTGCGGGATGAGCATCTGATTGATGTTGTTGTCTTGGGTTGCGCAGGGATGGCAGCACACCGAGCATGGTTAGAAGAGCAACTGGGTGTTCCGGTGGTTGAGCCCACACAGGCAGCGACCGCCATGGCGATTGGTCGAACATTGTTAGGCTGGTAGGGCGCTCACTGTGCAAGATCCCATGAAGCAAAAAGAATTAACGTCACGGCTCTTGCACATTGTCGGCGAGGAGGGGGTAGTACTGAATCCCGCTGATCAAGAAACCTATGTGAATGACTGGTTAGGCAAAGCCCACGGCCGAACTGTCGCGGTAGTACGTCCTCGCAACACCACAGAGGTGGCGGCGGTGATGCGGCTGTGTCATCAGACGCATACGCCTGTTGTTCCTCAAGGGGGCAATACAGGAATGAGTGGTGGTGCAACACCCGATATGAGCGGCGCTCAAGTCGTATTGTCGTTGAATCGGATGAAGCGCATTCATGATGTAGATCCGATCAACAACACCCTGACAGCCGACGCAGGCGTGATCTTGGCCGACATTCAGCAGGCAGCCCGCCACGTTGATCGCTACTTTCCGTTGAGTCTTGGGGCCGAGGGTAGCTGCACGATCGGTGGAAATCTGGCAACAAACGCGGGTGGTACGGGTGTCTTACGTTATGGCAATACACGTGATTTAACGCTTGGTCTTGAAGTCGTATTGCCGGATGGCCGAGTATGGAATGGTTTGCGTGCCTTGCGTAAAGACAACACTGGCTACGATTTGAAGGATTTGTTTATTGGGTCAGAGGGTTCTCTGGGAATCATTACAGGCGTTGTCTTAAAGTTATTTGCAGCACCTGCGGGACGTGCGACGGCATGGGTGGGTGCGCAAAATCTCACTAACGTTGTGGCGTTACTTAACCGATTACAAGCAGACTGTGGTCCGCGACTCAGTGCCTTTGAAATGAT
>JBILJY010000142.1:0-7096 GCA_044376975.1 Burkholderiaceae bacterium
AGGTCAGCCACTTAAGACCGCAACGTTTTGGACGGATGGGGGGCACGCTGCAGCGCTGCGTGGTGAATGCATGGTCACCGAGCATGGCCTCGAAGGGGGTGCCATCTATGCATTGTCGGCCGCGCTACGCACACAGATTTTGCAGTGCGGAGCAGCGACCTTATATGTTGATCTTTTGCCGGATCACAGCCCAGAGAAAGTGCTGGAAGAAGTCGCGCACGGTCGCGGTACGCGCTCGATGTCATCCCACTTGCGCTCACGCTTAGGTATTCAAGGCGTGAAGGCGACGCTGTTGCGTGAATGCTTAGCCACTGAAGCGTTCGATCGTCCCTCTGCACTGGCCGCAGGGATCAAAGCGCTGCCCATCACCTTGCAGGCGTGCCGTCCAATCGACGAAGCGATCAGCACGGCAGGCGGCGTACTGTTTGAAGGCTTGACTGAACACTTAATGATTTCAAACAGACCGGGCGTGTTCGTCGCAGGCGAGATGCTTGACTGGGAAGCGCCAACCGGCGGTTACTTGCTGAACGGCGTCATGGCTTCTGGTCGTGCTGCCGCGCAGGGTGCTACAGAGTGGCTTAATTCCCGTCTTCCATTGCCAGCAGCGTAGGTTGAATTTGCTCGATCGCTTTGGTGATGCACGAGATTGCTAGGTCGCTGCGGCTTTTGTCCATGCGCTGGCTTAGCGTGGCGACACTGATAGCGGCGACGGGATGGTTGTGTTTGTCGAAGATTGGAAATGCAATCGTGCGTACACCTGGCAGCTCGACCGCATCGCTTATGACAAACCCACGCGCGCGTGCGCGAGCAATGATTTTGCGAACCTCCGCTTCTGAGTAGTTTGGAAACTTTTCGGCGCAGCGCTCTTTGTTGATGCTCAGAATGCGTTCGATTTCGTTGTCGTCCAAAAAGCTCAGAATCGCTAGCGCACCGCCACCGATATTCAGTGGCCGTCGACGACCCACTTCAAGAACAAATACTTTGATGGGGAAGGCGCCTTCAGCCCGATCAATACAGACTCCATCAAAGCCTGTACGAGTGGTCAGAAAAACGGTGTCGCCTGTCGCTTGCGCAATCTGTTGCAGGTGTGCGTGACACAGGTCGCGCATATTGGTGCGCGGGCTTGCTGCGAGACCCATCTCGTAGATCATGCTGCCCAGAAAATAGCGCTTGGTTGTCTCGTCCTGACGAATCAAGCCCTCAGACACGAGCCCTTGCAAAATCCGGTGCGCTGTCGGGCGTTCGATATTGACCTCAGTGCAAAGATCAATCAGTCGGGCACCGAGGCGATTGCGTGCTGAAACGCTGCGCAACAGAGCAGCAACCCGTTGTACAACTTGCGTGCCAGATTTGATTGCGGCGGTAGGGGCAGTCATTGGCGGGTTCATAATATGGACTGGTAGTAGTCCATATTATGGCCTTCTAAATACAAACTGTCCAACCCTTATTCTATTGCTGTCAGCGCTCCTTTGCTTCAGGCGCTTCGCTAAAATGCCCCTCAACCCCTTTTGATCTTGGCCTCTATATGTTTGTCACCGCATCGCTGGCACATTTGCCTAAGGCAGAGCAATATCGCGAATTAGCCTATCAGGCACGTGCCCTGATGGAAGGTGAGACAGACCGCATCGCCAACGCGGCAAACCTGGCCGCGCTCGTCATGCATGCAATCAGTGAGCTGAATTGGGCTGGTTTTTATTTTTATGATGGGACCGAACTTGTACTCGGCCCGTTTCAAGGCAAGCCCGCCTGTTTACGTATTCCGCTTAACAAAGGCGTTTGTGGTGCGGCGGCGACAACCCGTCAGGCGCAATGCGTGGCAGATGTTCATGCGTTTCCTGGGCATATCGCGTGCGATGCCGCCTCACGGTCCGAGCTGGTGATTCCTCTTTTTCATCAAGGGCAGCTCATTGGTGTGTGGGATCTCGACAGCCCCACTCCCGCAAGGTTTGACGCAGAAGATCAGGCAGGGATGCAAGTCTTGTGCGATATTTACATGCACGCGGTTTATAAAAAATAAATAAGAGCAGACAACATCATGACAACACCCCATTCACTCGACTTTGATTACGTCATCGTTGGTGCAGGTTCGGCAGGCTGTGTACTGGCTAATCGCCTGTCTGCCGATCCTAAAAATCGTGTGCTGTTGCTTGAGGCCGGCGGCAAGGATGACTGGCACTGGATCCATATCCCCGTTGGCTATTTGTACTGCATCGGCAACCCGCGTACCGATTGGTGTTACCGCACTAAGGCTGATCCCGGACTGAATGGTCGCGAGCTCGGTTATCCGCGTGGTCGCGTGCTGGGCGGCTGTTCGTCGATCAACGGCATGATTTATATGCGCGGCCAGAGCGCAGACTACGATGGCTGGGCAGCGCTCGGCAATCCCGGTTGGGGCTGGAAAGATCTCTTGCCGCTCTATAAGGGCATGGAAAACCATCACGGTGGTGAAAGCGAGTTTCATGGAGCGGGCGGCGAGTGGCGTGTCGAGCCCGCACGCTTATCGTGGGAGATCCTAGATGCGTTTCGCGATGCAGCCAACCAGGCGGGCATCCCGTCCACTACGGATTTCAACCGTGGTGATAACGAGGGCGCGAGTTACTTTGAGGTGAATCAACGTTCGGGCTGGCGCTGGAACGCGTCGAAGGCATTTTTGCGACCTATTAAGCACCGTACAAACTTGACTGTACTGACGGGTGCACGCACGACCAAGCTTGAATTTGAGGGCACACGTTGTACAGGCGTGCGCTTTCTCAAAGACGGTGAACAGCATATGGCGCGTGCACATCGCGAGGTCGTGATGGCAGCGGGTGCAGTCGGTACGCCACAATTGTTGCAGGCCTCTGGTGTTGGCCCCGCAGGCCTGTTGGGATCGTTTGGCATTCCTGTAGTACATGCGCTCGAAGGCGTAGGCCAAAACTTGCAAGACCACTTACAGCTGCGCATGATTTATCGCGTGCAAGGTGCACGCACCCTGAACACGCTTGCGAATTCCTTGTGGGGCAAGGCGATGATCGGGCTGGAATACATGCTCACACGCCGTGGCCCGATGAGCATGGCGCCCTCGCAGTTAGGTGTCTTTGCAAAGTCTGGTCCTGAACAGACCCGTGCCAATGTGGAATACCACGTGCAGCCTTTGTCGCTTGAGCGCTTTGGTGAGCCGCTGCATAGTTTCCCCGCCTTCACCGCGTCAATCTGTAATGTGCGGCCAACCAGCCGTGGACATGTCAACATTACTTCGCCTGATACTGCGCAGCACCCTGAGATCCTCGCGAATTATTTGTCGACACCCGAAGATCGTCATGTCGCAGCCGACAGTATTCGCCTGACACGCCGCATCGTCGGTCAGTCAGCCCTCGCGCGTTTTAAGCCCGAAGAGATTAAGCCGGGAATTACCGAGGACACCGAAGAAGCGCTCGCGAAAGCCGCGGGTGAAATCGGCACCACGATTTTTCATCCTGTCGGCACCTGCAAAATGGGACAAGACTCGATGGCCGTTGTCGATGCGAGCCTGCGGGTACACGGGATTCAGGGGTTGCGCGTGGCCGATGCCTCAATCATGCCAACGATCACGTCGGGCAATACCAACTCACCTACGATGGTGATCGCCGAGAAAGCCGCACAGATGATTCTGGCGCAGGCACGCTGATCGCGGACGAGGCAGTCGCTAAGCCGCAGGCGTTTGTTTTAAGCGCACCGCACCCTTAGCTACGTCGCACTTCAACCGGCTGTTGCAAGGGCTGGATTTCGCAGTCGACGGCGAGCCCACGCCGCTCGAGCACGACATAATCCCCATCGCGTTGCGATAACAGCGGGTGATGCCAGGTCGCCGGCTTGAAGGTCACACCACACGAGCCATCAATCCAGAATGCGGCGATTGAACTTTCGAGCGGTGTCTTGCCGCCCGTGCTCGGATCGCCGAGCGCCACGATCACCACAAAAGGCACGCCAGCTAGCGGAATAAACGATTGGCTGCCAATGCAGTGCCGTTCAAGCTCCACCGCGGTAAAAGGCAGTGGGTTGGCGCGCGCGCGATACAGATTTAATGACGGTTCGCCATCTTGCCCCGTAAGGGCTGGGTCGCCCAGAGGGACTTTTTCACTAGTACCGCCGTTGATGAATAAGCCGCTCGTAACCTCGCCACCTAAGACGTCACCGTAAGGGGCAAAGGCCTGTTGCGTGAGAGGCTGAATAAATAGTGTGCGAGAAGTCATGGGACACAGCATCAACCAGAAACCAAGTGATGTCAATCCTTACACTTTGATACGAGTAACAAACATGCTGTGATTTCCTGCGCTCCTAAGGTATAGTCAAACGGATCCGATCTGGCTTACCTTTGCCATTTCATTGTTATAGAGAGTTAGCGATGACCGTTCCTTTTTCCGTTCAAATTATCGCAACCGTCTTGTTTGCGATTGCGGTTATACATACGTTTGCTGTGCCCGTGTTTGCAAAGCTTGCACACAAGAACGGTCCGCACGCAGGGCTCTGGCACTTTTTAGCCGAAGTTGAGGCCGTCTTTGGGGTCTGGGCCTTTGTGCTCATCGTAGTGATGGCCTTGTTGGCTGGCCCGACGACCATGATCGAGTTTGTCGACACGCGCAACTTTACCGAACCCCTGTTTGTCTTCGCGATTATGGTGGTTGCTGCAAGCCGCCCCATTATTGAACTGGTCAATGTCCTTGTGCGTGGCCTTGCGCGAATGATTCCGGTCCAACGCCAACTCGCCACCTTCTTTGTTGTCCTCACTTTTGTGCCTCTTGCAGGGTCTCTAATTACTGAGCCTGCAGCCATGACCTTGGCGGCCCTATTACTGCGTGATGGCTACTTCAAGCGCCCCGGCCACACTGGCTTTAAGTACATGGCGTTGGGTGTGTTGTTCGTTAATGTTTCCATTGGCGGTGTACTCAGTGCCTATGCCGCACCACCGGTGCTAATGGTTGCTAAGACCTTCGGCTGGGATTCAATGTACATGCTGACCCATTTTGGTTGGCGTGCCGCAGCGGCCGTTGCGCTTAATGCCTTGATCCTGACAATCATTAACCGCAAAGTACTCTTGAGTGGCGAAGTTGAAACGCATCACGGTGTGACAGAAGACGGTCCTTCACGCGTGCCAATGATCACATCCTTAATCCATGTCTTGTTCTTGATTGGCATCGTTGTGTTCGCCCATCACCCCGGCATCTTTATGGGACTGTTGATTTTGTTTATCGGCTTTTGCGAAGCCTACAAACGTTATCAGTCGCGCTTAATGATTAAAGAAGGCCTGATGGTCGGCTTCTTTCTGGCCGGTCTTGTCGTGTTGGGCGGGTTGCAGAAATGGTGGCTGCAGGATTTGTTGGGCAGTCTCTCACCGATCGTATTGTTTTGGGGGGCGACCGCACTGACCGCCATTACGGATAATGCCGCACTGACTTACCTTGGCTCACTCGTGGAAGGTACCTCAGAGGCTTGGCGCTATATGCTGGTGGCGGGTGCTGTGACCGGTGGTGGCTTGACGGTGATCGCTAACGCGCCGAACCCAGCAGGATTTTCGATTTTGAAACCAAGTTTTCCCAATGAATCGATCGCAGCAGGTCCTCTCTTTTTAGCGGCTTCGATCCCAACGTTGATTGCAGCCACCTTCTTCTTGCTTTGATATCGGAGTTCGTATGTCAGATCTTGCTTTCTCTACACTCACGCAGTTAGCCCAAGGCTTACGCGCGAAAAAATATAGTTCAGAAGAACTCGCGCGCGAGTATTTGACCCGTATTAGCAAAGCGAATAAAAAACTGCACGCTTATGTGCTGGTTGATGAAGACAGCACGATCGCACAAGCGCGTGCTGCCGATCAGCGCCGCGCTGCGGGCTATAGCTTGAGCGTTGTCGATGGCGTGCCGATTGCTTTGAAAGATCTGTGCGATATCGAAGGCCAGATCACGACAGGCGGCTCGCAAGACTGGGTCGCGCGTCGCAGCCCCACAACCTGCACCGCAGCCGAACGTCTGCTGCGTGCCGGCATGGTGAACTTGGGCAAGACACACATGGTTGAGTTCGCCTTTGGCGGCTGGGGCACCAACCCTGTCATGGGTACACCATGGAACCCCTGGGATCTCAACACCCATCGCACACCTGGTGGCTCTTCAAGTGGTTCGGGTGTTGCTGTTGCTGCGGCCTTATGTCCGGCAGCTTTGGGTTCAGACACCGGTGGCTCAGTGCGTATCCCCGCATCGCTGAACGGTATTACCGGCTTAAAGACAACGCGTGGCTTGATCAGTTTGCATGGTGCGCTTGCCTTGTCAGGCACACTGGATTCCATTGGCCCGATGACGCGCGACATGCGCGATTCAGCAATCCTGACCGAGCTCATGGCGGGCGCAGATCCTCTTGACCCAACATCATGCAACCGCCCCTTGTTCCAGTGGCAAGCGCCCGCTGAAGGCGCTAAGCCTTTGGCCGGGACGCGCATCGCGATGTTCCCGCCCGCACAGTATCCCATCGCACTCGGTAACGATGTGTTGCGTGTTCTCGATGAGACACGTCGCGTGCTTGTTGACCTCGGCGCCACCATTATTGAAAAGCCCTTCCCGTTTGATTTCCACGACATGATGTTGCGCAACGGACAGATCATCGCAGCAGAGGCCTATGCCATTCACCGTGCCTACATTGATGATGAGGCAAAGCCATTTGGTGAGTTCGTGCGCAAGCGTGTGCAGTCTGGGCGCAAAATTTCTGGCGCGGATTATATTGATGCGATGGCCGATCACCGTCGCACGATTGCGATGTGGACTGACTGGATGAGCAATATTGATGCGCTCTTGTCGCCTTGCGCACCGATGGGCGCAATACCGCTGACCGAAGTTGATGAGTCAAAGACACCGCTTGCCGCCTTTACGCGCGCGGGCAACTATATGGGCACTGCAGGTATTTCGATACCAGCAGGGTTTGCCGACAACGGTATGCCGCTCGGGATGCAGTTGTTAGGCAAGCCGTTTGATGATGCAACGATGGTGCGTATTGGTATGGCCTTCCAGAACGCAACTGACTGGCACTTAAAGCGCCCGAATTTGTCTGCGCTGGGTCTCTAAGCCATGACTAAACCTGCTCTTGGCTTTGTTGG
>JBILJY010000143.1:0-7036 GCA_044376975.1 Burkholderiaceae bacterium
CAAGCAGCGTTTGTCTCAATGACGCCGCAAGACGGTGCGCTGCGCGCGATGGTCGGAGGCTTTGACTTCTACCATGGCAACTTCAACCGTGTCACACAAGCGTGGCGTCAACCAGGCTCGTCGTTTAAACCCTTCATTTATGCAGCCTCACTTGAGCGTGGCTTGACACCCGGCACCTTGATTTCGGATCAGCCGTTTGAATTGACTGCGGAACAAACGGGCTCAGGTAAAGCGTGGACACCTAAAAACTACGGGGACCAATACGACCAGATGCTCTCCATGCGCGAAGCCATTGCGCGGTCAAAAAACATGGTGTCGATCCGCATCTTGCAATCCATTGGGCCACAATATGCGCAAGAATATGTTTCGCGCTTTGGGTTTGATAAGTCACGTCATGCGGCTGTGTTGCCGATGGCCTTGGGCTCGGGTTCGGTTACACCCATGCAGCTCGCGACTGGTTTTTCAGTATTTGCAAACGGCGGCTATCGCGTGACGCCTTTCCTGATTGATCATGTTACGGATGCAACCGGTCAGACTCTCATGCGCGCCAAGCCTGTGATTGCTGGGGATTCAGCAGCCCGCGCCATTGATGCCCGCACTGCCTATGTCATGGACGATATGCTGCGTGGGGTGGCAACCTCTGGTACGGCGGCACGTTCGCGCCAAGTACTCAAACGTGGGGATCTTGCCGGCAAGACTGGCACGACCAACGATTCGGTTGATGCCTGGTTTGCGGGCTATACGCCCCAACTAGTCGGCGTAGCCTGGCTGGGCTACGACCAACCAAAATCCTTGGGTTCGCGAGAAACAGGGGGGGGTGCTTCGCTTCCGATTTGGCTGGGCTACATGCAAAATGCTCTCAAGACCTTCCCCGAGCAAAAGCGTGGTCCTTTGCCCGAGGGCTTGATTTCTGAAGGAGGAAATCTTTACTTCAAAGAGTTTCCAGCTGCGGAGTCCGTCAAGCGCCTTGGGGATCCCAATCAGGACTCGCTTGGCGACTTTTTGAATAATCTCGGTGGAAACCGGGGTGGCTCAGGTCGTCGCCCAGACCCAGGGGGTTGATCCCCCCAAGCACACCAAGAATTACAGCTCGACGGTCAAGGTCTTACCGGTCGCTTCGGAACAAATCGCAGACAAGGTGTCATGCAAGTCCGTGCCGCCGCGCGTATCTTTCCAGTGGCGGCCATCAAAGCGGTAATGGAAGCCACCGCTGCGCGCTGCGAGCCACATTTCATGCAGGGGCGCCTGGCTGTTGATCACAACCTGGTGTCCGTTTTCAAAAATCAGGTTCAAAACGTTGCCGTTTCGCTTCGTTTCCACATCTAGATCAAGCTTTTCGAACCAGTGGTCCGCTTGGGCTTCTATTGCATCTAGAATGGTGGTTGCGCGTGTATGAAATTCTGTATCGTTCATAATCCTTGTCCTCACGTTTGAGGGAGCCAGCAGTGATCCGCAAAATCGACCTTCCGCGACATGCCCGCATTGTAGCGATGCTTACCCTCTCGGCTTGGGTGGTAGGTTGCGGCTTTAAAGGTCCGCTGTATATGCCAGCCAAGCCTGCGGAGGTTCGCCCCTATGTCAGCCAAGAGTCGATGTACGGTATGCCACCCGACGAAGGCAATTCGGTCATCCCGTTCTTTGACGAGGACCTTATCTTGACCCCAGCGCCGATCGTGATCGAATAACCCTCTCAATCTCTGATGTCCGTATTGTGCTTCAGAACGTTCGTGAACCCTTCAATACCCATAGCCCCAACATGACTGCTCCTGGATCCAACGCATCGGCCAACGCTCTGGCCACCCCTGCCGGCTCACCTTTTTTTAGTTATCGCAACGGCGCCCTATACGCCGAAGGGGTTTCGCTCGCGGAACTCGGTCGCGCACTAGGTACCCCGCTGTATGTGTACTCGAAGGCTGCGCTTGCAGCCGCCTGGTCGTCTTATCAGGAGGCGATTGGCGCACACCGCGTATTGGTCTGTTATGGGATGAAGGCCAACTCAAACCTGGCTGTGCTCAAAGAATTCGTGCGACTAGGGAGTGGCTTTGATATTGTTTCGGGCGGCGAATTAGCCCGTGTATTGGCCGCCGGTGCAGATCCCGCGAAGGTGGTGTTTTCGGGTGTTGGTAAACAAGCGTGGGAAATGCGTGCCGCCCTTGAGGCTGGCGTAAAGTGTTTTAACGTCGAGTCCGTCCCAGAACTCAAGCGTCTCTCGCAAGTCGCCTGCGAAATGAGCAAGACGGCAGCGGTATCTTTGCGCGTGAATCCCGACGTGGATGCACAAACGCATCCGTATATTTCCACGGGGCTGAAAGAAAATAAATTTGGCATTGCCATCGAAGACGCTCCTGCTGCCTATCAACTGGCTGCGTCACTTCCGGGAATCTCCGTTGTCGGTGTGGACTGTCACATTGGCTCACAGATCACGGAGGTCGCTCCCTATCTGGATGCGCTGGATAAACTGCTTAAGTTGATTGATCAGCTAACCAAGCTGGGTATCAAGCTAAAACATCTGGACCTCGGTGGCGGGCTGGGTATTCGTTACGACGATGAGACCCCCTTAGCGCCGAAAGTGCTTCTCGACAAAGTCTTTGCACAGTTAAAGGCGCGCGGGGTTGAGGAGCTTGAACTTGTCCTCGAGCCAGGACGCTCGCTTGTGGGTAACGCAGGGGTCTTGCTCACGACGGTACAGTATCTGAAACACGCTGACGCGCGCAATTTTGCCATTGTCGACGCCGCGATGAATGATTTGATGCGGCCCGCGCTGTACGAGGCCTGGCATGGGGTGTTGCCTGTCACGCCTCGCAACGATTCAAGCGCGCTCTACGACGTGGTCGGACCTGTTTGTGAAAGTGCAGACTGGCTAGCGCGGGCACGACAACTGGCTTTGCACGAAGGCGATATCCTAGCAATTGAGTCTGCGGGAGCCTACGGCTTTGTGATGGCAGGCAACTACAACAGCCGTCCACGTGCGGCCGAAGTCATGGTCGATGGCGACAAGTATTACGTTGTGCGCCAACGCGAAACGTTTGCCGATCTGATTCGAGGCGAAAGCTTCTTGCCTTGAGCATTATTGCTGTGGTTACTGCGGCTCAACGAGACCGCAGATATGTAATCAACATTGGAAGCGTGAGCGACAGACCTGCCACAACAACGAGGACGATGCCCGCCAACGAAGAGAGTGTGGGCATCTGTCCAAACAGCAACTCACCGTAGATCACCGCGAGCACTAGCTGGAAGTAATTAAGTGGCGCGAGGCTCGAGGCTGGAACATATTTATATGCATAGATCAACGCGTACTGACCCAGTCCTCCAACCACGCTCATCAACAAAATCCACGCCCAGTCTGTCGGCGTTGGCCACAGCGTTGGCCAAAAAATTAATGTTGTGACAGCACCAATCCCCCAGCACGTGCTGGCGGCATACACAAAAATTTGTTCGCTATGCACGCGGTGAGAAAGCTTACGTGTATAGATTTGAACAAGTGCGAAACTCACTGCTGAAATGAGCAGCAACGTCGTTCCGATTAAGGAGATTTCCCCACTCCCAGGCTTCACAATAAACAGCATGCCAATCATACCCGCAGCAAGTGCCAGATATTGTTTGAGTCCTACTTTCTCACCGAGCATCATCGGAGCAAAGATCAGGACGATGAGAGGTGATACAAAATAAATTGCTGTTGCCTCAGCAAGTGGCATGTACTGAAGACTAGGCATAAAGGCCGTGCCAGACACCCCAAGCAAAACTCCACGCAAGAGCAAAAGATTGCGTTCGGGGGGCGCCACCCGAAAGCTGTAACCTCTGATTAACAGAGCGCTAAACGCCAGCACGACAATCACCGTATAGCGTGAAAAGTTCACGAGTGGGGCCGAATAAACATGCACAAGGCCTTTTGCTAACGCATCGAGCGTGGCAAACATCGTGATCGAAAACAAAAAGAAACCGCAACCTTTTAACCACTGCAAGGGCTGAGGAGTTAAAAGTGCTGATTGCGCGGCTGGGGGTGAGGTCATGCGGCTTTCGTCTTTGAAGCGCGGTACAACGGCCACAAGGTCAAGACACACAGCACCCCGACTAGACCTAGCAAGCCGTAGCTCGATCCATAGCTGCCTAAGGCCCCAGCCAACAAACCAAACATAGCAGGACCTATCATCACACCGAGGAAGGTGATGCACAGTGTGCCGCCGGTAGCAAGGCTCGCTTGCCCAATCGGTGCTTGCCGCGCAATTTCTGCTAAAAATACACCGTTCCAGCCAACAGCAGACGAACCAAAAATTGCAAGGATTGGAAAGAGCAACCAAGGCGAGGAGTCAGGGGTTAGCAGAGCAGTCCCGACACAGCCGATGGTAAGAAGCCCCGCAATCACAATCAGCATCATGCTCGCACCGAGCCAGCGGTCGGCGACATAACCCCACAGCATCCGGCCCGCTACACCGCCCCCTTGGGCGACAGTCAGTGCGCCCCCGGCTGCAACAAGGCTCCAGCCAAGGTCTTCGTATAAAAAGGTCACAAGATAGCCTGTCAGCGACATCTGACTAATGGCAAACAAGAACGACATGATCGACAAACTGCGTAGGTTGGGGTGCTGAAAAATAAGCTTAAGCGGCAAGACAACACTTGTTGCGAGCGAAGGCTTGACACTTGCATCGCGATCATCGTCAAGGCTGTTGCGCAGCGGTTGGACGGCCCAGGCACAGAGCGCGCACGCCACGCCTGCACAGAGGAATGCGGCTTGCCAACCAATCAGGCTATTGAGCGTGGGTACGAGCGCACCGGCAATGATGCCACCAAGTGGCACCCCAGTTTGTTTAATTGAGAAAACGAACGAAAGCTTTTCTGGTGATGCTGTTTTGATCAACAAGTGTGAACTTGCTGGGGTGATGGGACCGTAGCCTGCCCCAATAAATAACGCGCCAACCGCAATCGTCAACGGATGGGGATAGGCTGAGAGCAGCAAACCAAACGATGCCAACACTAAACCGATCTGGCTCAGGCGAATCGCACCCCAACGTTTAACGGCCGCACCGCCCAGCAGGGTAGCCACCATTGCCGCAAAATAAACGAGCGCCACGTAGGCGCCCAGATAAGTTGTTGCGATTCCTAAATCTTTGGCTACTGCCGGTGCGACCACCGGCACATTCAGTACTGCCATTGCGACGAGAGCTTGTACAGTCAGTGTTGCAACGAGAACTAGTGAAGGCTTAGGGGGTGTCACAACGCACCCTCGTTACAACGCACCATACGAATGCAATCCAGAAAGAAACATATTGACACCAAGGAAGGCAAAGCCGGTTATCAATAAGCCGACCAAGGCCCAGTACGCAGCCATCGTTCCGCGCAAGCCCTTAAGCATACGCAAATGCAACCACGCTGCATAGTTTAACCAGACGATAAGTGCCCAAGTTTCTTTAGGATCCCACTGCCAGTATGCACCCCAGGCGTCTGCCGCCCACAACGCACCGAGAATGGTCGCAACGGTGAAAAAAGCAAAGCCGATGGCGATTGCCCGGTACATAATGTCATCGAGCACCTCGAAGGACGGCAAGCGTTCCGAAATGGGTTTACGAAACAGCAAAATCGTCCCGACGATCACTGCACCGATGCCGAAGTACAACATCCAGGTGACCGACAAGCCCTCGGTGCGAAACACCATCGGTTCTGCCGCAAGCAAGACACCCAGGATAAAAAGAGGCATCAACTTCAGCCAAGAACGCGTTTGACCGTGCTGTTTAACCAGATAGGCAAAACCAACCATTGCCGCTAGCGAAAAGGTACCGTAGCCAATGAAGTTTGCAGGCACATGGATTTTCATCCACCAGCTTTTTAGAGCGGGCACTAAAGGCTGTATTTGATAGGCTTCGCGGGTGAAGGAATACCAGAGTAGGAACACCACCGCAGAAGTAATGATCAATAAGACAAAGCCACCTAACGCGCGCGTTGCATAGCGACGCTCGTAATACAAATAAAACAAGGCGGTGACCAAAGAAAAGAGCACGAAAACTTCGTACAGATTGCTCACGGGGATGTGCCCAATATCCGGCCCCATCATATGACCTTCGCGCCAACGCACCAGCATGCCTGTGGCTCCAGAAAATACGGCGCCCCAAGTCAATGCCGTACCAAGCCATGCGGAGGTCGGGCTTGCGAGGCCCAGCCAATAACAGAAGGTGGCGACAACAAACAACGCGCACATCCACAAAATTGCAGACTGCGATGACAACAAATATTTCAGTAAAAACGCCTGGTCCGCACGCGCGATGTCGCCTTGATATAACCAAAGCGCAAGCCCAGCACCAAGCGCCATGGCAACCATCAGGAGGCGAAGCGGTCGCCATAGCCAGCCAAGCCAGGTCAAAAAGGGCACAGTCAGCACGAGAATTACTTTCTCGTAGCTATCCATCGCTTGGCTGTAACGCATCAGAGCGAAACCCGCCCCCGCGGCTAACAACAAGAAAAAGAGTGCGTCAACGATTGTTGGACGGCCGCGCTCTAGGCGCGATTGGCCTGGGTCAGACAGGTCATCCCAATTGTCTGCAGCGCCGGCGACTGGTTGTGTCATGACAGTATCTCAATGAACAGCGGTTGATGGTATGGGGGTGGATGGGTTTAAGCGGCCAAGCGCTGATTGAAGCTGCTCGAACTCACGATTGAAATCAAGTGTACGCTTTTGAGAGGTCATCGCCGCCAATACACTTGTGCCGCCTGCGTGTTCTGTTGGCCGCAACCATACCCAGATGCGACGATCACGCACGTAGAACATCGTGAAAACACCGAGCACCAGCAACAAACACCCAAGGTACACAATCAGTTTGCCTGGCGTACGACTGACCTGAAAAACACTCGCCTGAACATGGTCAAAAGATTTCAGCGTAAACAAAACGGGGGCTGGATAAAACGCAAGATCTGACAAGGCGGCGACGGCTAGGCGCGACCAGTTTTCAGCCTTTGTCTGCTCTTCAGGAGAATCACCAATCGCTGCAACACCTGCGCGCACGCGCGTTAAACGGTAGAGCTCGGCCACGGATGAAGATAACAAGCG
>JBILJY010000144.1:0-6997 GCA_044376975.1 Burkholderiaceae bacterium
CGTCTGCGGGCTCTAGCTTATGAGCGAGCTTCATTGCCAGCCGCTCGGCCGACAGCTGGATGGGTGTCAACGGATTCTTGATCTCATGCGCGAGGCGGCGTGCAACCTCAGCCCAGGCAACGCTACGACTTGCAGAGATGACCTCGCTAATGTCATCAAACACAACCATATACCCGTTGTTACTGCCGTCGACACGCAGTTGCGTCCCGCGCGCCAGTAAGGTCAGAGTGTAGGATTCGGTGGCGACCCTCGCATCCTCCAAGGTGATCTCAAATTGTTCCTGCCAATGCGAACGCTCTGACCCGACGGCAGAGTGCTCAGCAAACGCCTGTCTAATTCTTCGCGCAAAATCAAGCATGCCTTCAATGGTTTCAAGCGGCCGTCCTGGTGCCGAGCGCAGATCCACCTTAAGAATCATTTGAGCACCGTGATTAAAGGTCGTCAGTCGGAACTGCTCGTCAAAAACCAAGACGCCTGCGGACAGATTAGACAGCACACTTTCTAGATAGACGTTAGAGCGCTCAAGCTGCATGCGATTGCTTTCAACCATGCGGCGCGCCTCACCCAACTGTCGAGTCATGGCGTTAAAGGACCGCGTTAACTGTCCGACCTCGTCTTTAGAGGGCGGCTCAGGAAGTGCCCGAAAATCTCCGACGCTGACCGCCTGGGTGCCCGAGGCCAAAGCAAGTAGGGGGCTCACCAGCTTTTTTGATAGATATAACGCGATCGCGATCGCGGCAAAAACGGCTAATAGCAGGGCCAATGTCAGCGTGACGCCAAAAAGGTTACGCAAACTCTCACGCGACAGCGCGAGCTCTTGATAATCGCGATTGCCTTTCTGCACCTCGCTGGCGTTGCGTGCGATGATTTCAGACACGGGCTGCACTAATTGCAACCATCGGGTTTCCCCTGCGACACCGAGCGCGGCATCGACACGCTCGGGGGCTGCCAGCGGCACGATCACACGCAACTGCAGGCCGCCCTGAGACAGTGCTGCCCCAAGGTCGTCACTATCGGCTGCTGAGTAACCACGCGATACGCGCAACTGATTCATCACACTCTGGGGTGGCAGCGTCGGTGTTAACGACCCAAGTTTATCGGTGGAAAATGCAATAAGCCGCCCCGCACCGCTAAATACCAAGGCATCGATTGCTGTATTGGTTTCCCGCAAACGAGTTAAGGTGGTGGCAATGTCAGAGTCTGGCGTATTGTTTAAAGCTGAGGCCATCGCACGGGCACGGGCTTCAAGCTCTGCTAACTGAGAGCTCAGCGCAGATCGAGCGAGCGCCAGCCCAGACTCCAGCGCCGTGTCCACGCGCACATTAAACCAAGACTCAATAGAGCGAGCCATAAACTGAATAGATACGCCGTAAATTAACGCGCCAGGCAAGACTCCGATTAATGCAAACGCCAAAGCAAAGCGTGCCGTGAGGCGAGCGCCAAACTGTCCGCGTCTTAGTTGTGCGACCAGGCGGAAGGTCAACGCCACAACCCAAATAAACAGGGCTAAGGCCAGAGCGCCGTTTAACCAGAGCAATAAGTCTTGAAAATGCGCAACCAGCGAGGCATTGCCCGTTGACCACGCCAAAAGCGCAAACAAACCAAACGCACTAAAAATGCCAACGACCAGAGCAATGCGCAAAAACGTATTCATTTTGCAGGTCCCACTCGCCTAATCGAAAAATCAAACGGCGCCCAAGGACTCGTCATGGACCAGGCGCCCCGATTTCGCGCGTCAAGCTGTAAAGGGCGCGCCATCTGACTCGTATCCAGTCGAATACGTACCTTACCTTCGTACCTGACATCAGGCTCGAAGCGATCGACCGGGGAAATGGGCCAGCCTCGCACTTGTTTAATCACCTGCAGTGCATCCTCCTGGGTGGCAGCAGGCAAAAACAAATCTCCTGTTGCTACGCGCCATTGCTGCGTCAAGTTGTTGTAAATCAAGCGCCGGCTCAACGTAGTCTGCACGAGAACTTTATCAAACCACCACCAGCGCGGCGCGCTGATTTGCACATCGTAGGTGAAGTACAGCGGGACACCGTGCTCCGCCGCCTCTAGGACGCTACGACTCAGGTCGAGCGCGACATCAAGGTCCATCGTCAGTTGGCCATCTTGCGGTAGGGGCTCGATACGCGCAACCCGGGCTTCCGAAGCTCGAGCAACGCTCACGTGCACGCTCACGCAGGCAACGCACAGGAGCCACACCGCCCACAGGCGCCAACCGCGCATCCAAGGTGTTGTGTGTGCTGTCATCTCTTATTAAGCCTGGGTACGACGAGTAAACAATGCATAGAAGAACCCATCGTGACCAGCGGGATGCTCTGCGTCAGGTCGGGACGGCAAGAGTTGGCCAGGCGCGGGTAAGCGTTGCGCCTGCATATGCCGCTTAGAGAATGATTCTGCCTGCATTTCGCCCTCTTGGGGGAATATCGAACAAGTTGCCAGCAGTAATTTTCCACCGGGCGCAACCATGCTCCAGAGAGAGTCAAGGATTTCGCGCTGTAATTTTACGGTTTGCTGCACGTCACTTTCGCGCCGAAGCCAGCGAATATCAGGGTGACGACTGACGATGCCCGAAGCGGTACAAGGCAAATCAGCTAAAACGACATCAAACGGCTTGCCATCCCACCAAAGATGCGCGCGTGTCGCACTTTCTGCAACCAACCTGACTTTGGGGCTCAACAGCCGAAGCCGCTCTAAATTCTGCTCTACGCGGGCCATCCGCGCTGGATCGACATCGAGCGCTGTCAACTCAACATCCGCTAACTCAAGCAAATGTGCGGTCTTGCCTCCGGGTGCGGCGCAAGCATCAAGCACCCGCATCCCATCACGCACCTCTAGCAAAGGGGCAGCCAGCTGAGCGCCGGCATCTTGCACAGACCACCACCCCTGGGCATAGCCAGGCAATGTCGTCACGGGACGAGGCACATCCAGCACAATACCGGCCTCACCAAAGGCCGTTGCGCCGATTTGTTCATGGGCGAACGCTTGTAGCACCGCCTCTCGCGTAGTCGCCCGCACATTCACCCGTAGCGTCAATGGTGGATGCGCATTGGCCGCGTCTAACAAGCGCTCCCACTGTTCGGGATAGGCTTTGTGTAACGCGTCAATCCACCAGCGCGCATGATTGAAGCGCACCTCTGGTGCGTCAGCCGTATCAGCCAGGACTGCCTGACGCTCGCGCTGAAAGCGGCGCAACACAGCATTCACCAAGCCCTTGAAGGAGGCCGTGGCACGCTGCAGCTGCGTTGCCTCAACCGCCTGATCAACCAAAGCATGTGCGGTATAAACCGGAGTGCCTGGCTCGGGAGTTTGTTCCCCAGCTCGTATTGAGGTTTCAAGTAGCAGCAGACTCAAACCAACCAAGGCATTTAACGTAGCGTTTGGCGGCTCTCGTTCGACTAGGGTATGGCGCAACCCCATGGCCAGACCCCAATTTCGCATGGCAAAAAAACTCAAGGCCTGTGCGGAAGGGCGCACGTCAGACGGCAGCTCGGCGAGCGCCTCCGTGAGTGATTGGCCGGACTCGACACCAGCAATTGCACTGGCTGCGGCCAGTAAGGAATGAGACAAAGCAGGAGCGGCGGTATTCATACTTGGATTGTAGGGGCTTAAGACGCCACTGAGGGGGTGCTGCGCAAGGTAAAATCCTCCTCTCTCTTATGCGGGCGTTAGTCCGTCAGGCGGCACATCATGTCATCCCCAAAAGTCGGTTTTGTCAGCCTAGGCTGTCCCAAGGCACTTGTAGACTCTGAGCGCATCCTCACACAGTTACGCACCGAGGGCTATCAAATCGTGCCTGACTACGATAACGCGGATGTGGTGGTGGTCAACACCTGTGGCTTTATTGATAGCGCAAAAGCAGAGTCTCTCGAAGCGATTGGCGAGGCGATTGCGGAAAACGGACGCGTGATTGTCACGGGCTGCATGGGCGTGGAAGAGTCCGTGATCCGCGCCGCGCATCCAAGCGTACTGGCCGTGACCGGCCCCCAGCAGTACGAGCAGGTCGTCCGGGCAGTCCATGCGGCAGCCCCCCCCAGCACCACACATGACCCGTTTACGGACTTAGTCCCCCCTCAAGGCATCAAACTCACCCCTCGCCATTACGCTTACTTAAAAATATCGGAAGGCTGTAACCATCGCTGCAGTTTTTGCATTATTCCTTCCATGCGCGGCGATCTCGTGAGTCGCCCTGTCGGTGATGTACTCGATGAGGCGCAGCGACTCGCACGGGCAGGCGTTAAGGAATTACTCGTCATTTCACAAGACACCAGCGCGTATGGCGTTGACGTCAAATACAGAAGCGGCTTCTGGAATGGCAGGCCTGTTAAAACCCGCATGACTGAATTGTGTGCGGCACTTTCCGAATTAGACATTTGGGTCAGACTCCACTACGTCTACCCTTACCCAAGTGTCGATGAGGTCATCCCGCTGATGGCGCAAGGCAAAATTCTCCCCTATCTAGACATTCCCTTCCAGCACGCCAGCCCCCGTATCCTGAAGGCAATGAAGCGTCCCGCCTTCGAAGACAAAACGCTCGCTCGCATTCACCGCTGGAGGGAAGAATGCCCAGACCTTACCTTGCGCTCGACCTTCATTGTTGGCTTTCCAGGTGAAACCGAAAGTGAGTTTCAATACCTGCTCGACTGGATGTCAGAGGCGCAACTCGATCGCGTGGGTTGTTTTCAATACTCCCCCGTCAAAGGTGCGTCGGCGAATGCATTGGCGGATCCCGTGCCTGACGAGGTCAAACAAGAGCGCTGGGATCGGTTTATGGCCCATCAGCAAACGATTTCGACTGCACGACTCGCACGTAAAGTTGGCAAAGAAATTGAGGTCCTGATTGACGAGGTCGACGAGGACGGCGCGATCGGACGCTCTAGCGCAGATGCCCCCGAAATCGATGGCTGCGTCTATGTCGATAGTCAAGTAACACTCAAACCTGGCGACAAGGTGCGCGTGCGCGTGACGGACTCTGACGAATACGACCTGTGGGCCGAGCACCTTCAGTCTTAAGCCTTGATCACATGACACTGCGCGTAGGCTTTGCTGGCACTCCCGAATTCTCACGTCTCGCACTACAGGCGATCCTTGACGCGGGCTTTACAGTGCCGCTCGTGCTGACGCAACCTGACCGGCCCTCCGGGCGAGGGTTAAAGCTCACGCCAAGCGCCGTCAAACAATTAGCTCTGGAAGTCGGCATACCCGTCGCTCAGCCGCGAAGCTTACGTCTGGACGGAAAATATCCAGAAGACGCTCTGCTCGCACGTAACGCCTTGCAGGAGGCTGGGCTTGATGTGCTCGTTGTAGCGGCCTATGGTTTGATTTTGCCAAGCTGGGCGCTGAACACGCCAGACTGCGGTTGTTTGAATATTCATGCGAGTCTATTGCCGCGCTGGCGTGGTGCTGCGCCTATTCAGCGTGCGATTGAAGCGGGTGACACGCGCACCGGCGTCACGATCATGCAGATGGACGAAGGTTTGGATACGGGCGATATGCTTTTAGAAGAGCAAGTCGCGATCACAGAAACCGATACAGCCGCAGAACTGCACGACAAACTGGCGCAATTGGGTGCTCAATTAATTGTGGACGCACTTACACAGTTGGAAAGTGGTGCACTGAGCCCGCATGCTCAACCTACCGAAGGCGTGACCTACGCTGCAAAACTAGACAAACGCGAAGCCGCGCTCGATCTTAATCTGGATGCCCAAACGCTCGGGCGCCGCATCCGTGCCTTTAACCCGGTGCCGGGCGCCACCTTGCGCTTACCAGGCATCGAGGAGCCCGTAAAGATTTGGCAGGCGCAAGCCCTTGAAACGCGTTCGACCACAGTGCTTACCATGCCCAGCGCGGCAGCGTCTGGCGAGGCGCGAGTGCTCTCAGCGAGCCACGAGGGCATCGACATTCACACCGGGCAAGGCACGCTACGCTTACTCGAATTACAGCGTGCTGGCGGCAAACGCCAAACAGCGGCAGTGTTTATTTCTGGGTGGTCTTGGGCTCACGCAGCTTCAGCACCAAAATAGTCAGGGCCAAGACAAACGTGATGCTGTTGGCGTAAATCAATGGCCATGACTCGACCAGTAGGCCATACATCAGCCATAACGCAATCCCAGAGGTAAACATCACGTACATCGCGAGCGATATGGATTTTGTGTCGCGCGTACGGATCGTCTTGATGGTCTGGGGGAAGAAAGCAGCCGTCGTTAAAAAAGCTGCGATATAACCAAGGACTTCTGGATGAAACATGCTTGGCTACACCCGCTCAAGCTCGCGCTGCTCTTTGCGCAAGCGCGCCTTGAGTCGCGTTTGCTTGAGCATTGACAGATGCTGCACAAAGACTTTGCCGTTGAGGTGATCGATTTCGTGCTGCACGCAGACCGCCAACAGCCCATCTGCCTCAAACTCGTAAGACTTACCCTCTAAATTCAGTGCTCGAACGCGCACACGCGCGGGGCGGTCGACTTCATCGTACACGCCGGGAACCGACAAACAGCCCTCCTCGTATGTATTCTGATCTTCACTGTAGGAAATGATCTCTGGATTAATCAGCACACGCAAATCATTTTTTTCTTCGCTCACATCAATAACAACAACGCGTTCATGCACATCGACCTGCGTCGCTGCCAACCCCACACCTGGTGCCTCATACATCGTTTGTGCCATATCCTCGGCAAGCTTTCGAATCCGTTCATCCACGGCAAGGACCGGCTTGGCGACTTTGTGCAAGCGCTTATCGGGGTAATGCAAGATTGTCAGGAGTGCCATAAATCTTTTCGTTATTAAGGCGAAGATTGTTTGATATACCAATTCTAATTTAATAATCCTGAGTTTTCTAATAGCTGTTTTAAATCTGGGCGATAGCCAAAACAACGCTAGACAAACCTGTCCCACCCGCCTGCGGGACGGGTGGGGCTCATGCCAAACTTGCAAGGATGCATGACTCAGACACTTCCTCACAACAATACGCCTGGCTAAGGCTAAGTTTCGAGCC
>JBILJY010000014.1:0-23938 GCA_044376975.1 Burkholderiaceae bacterium
TTGCTTGCCGAGCTGTGGATTTGGTGCCTCTTGGTAAGCGACCGTACGTAATAGATTTGCTTCAGATTGTGCGGGCAGTCACACATCCTGGTGATCGTGCCGCATGGGTTTCTATTTTGCGATCCGCCTACTGTGGTTTGTCTTTGAAGAGCCTGCATGCGTTGTTTGCTCAATACCCGAGACTTTCAGTGCCTCAGGTCCTGCATCGCTTCATGCACGTACCTGACGATGGCCAAATGTGTCAGGCCGAGAAAATATTGGAGCCCTCACAGTTTGAACGGCTTTGTGCGGTGGCGCCTGTCTTGCTTGATGCGCTTGAAACAGATGATGTGTTGCCTTACGCCTCGCGCCTCCAGCGGGTCTGGCGAGATCTCGGTGGTCCAGCACTGGCACAGTCGCCAGCGGATCTGCTCGACGCTGAAAGTTTGTTTGCACTCATTGAGCGCTTGGCACCCTATGGTGGCTTAGATCTAGGCGTACTTGAAACACAAATCAAAAAATTGTTTGCATCGCCTGGAACGGATGCGCAGGCTGTCGAAGTGATGACGATGCACAAATGCAAGGGTTTGCAATTTGAATCAGTGATTTTGTATGGACTGCACCATGGGCCTTCGAACGATAGGGTCCCCCTCGTTTACTTTGAGCAGGTCGGTTCGAAGTTGATGCTCGGACCGATTAAGCCGCGTGCAAGCGAGGAGCATGATCCTATCTCACGTTATCTTGGCTTACGTGAGAAACGCCGCGGTGATTTTGAAGTGGATCGTTTGCTTTATGTTGCGGCGACCCGCGCGAAAGAGAGTTTGCATCTCATTGCTGAGGTCTCTGTCAAGGACGGTGTGATCGCCAAACCTGCAAGCGGGAGCTTGCTCAGCAGGTTGTGGTCAAGCTGGCCGTCTCTCACAGTCTCGCCGGATTTGCTGAACGCGAGCGCAGCCTCGGACGCGATCCCCGCCCATCGCGGGTCAGGCCTGTTGAGACGTGAGCGGACTGCTGTGTGTGCCCAGCGGGACAAAGCGAAGCAGAACTTAAGCCGAACCATAGCCTCGGGATTGGGCTATTCGCAGGGATTTACCTGGCCTGCCGTCAAGTCTCATGAGCGTGTGCTTGGCACCTTGATCCACTCTTGGCTAGACCATTTGGGGCGGCAGTCTGGCCAAGGATGGACCGTTGAGAAACTGTGGGCGCAGCGCGGACGACTTGAAGTGCAATGCCAACAACTTGGCTTGCCTCAAGAGGAGATTGCTGAGCTGGCGCAGGAGGTTCTTGAAACGCTGTCGGCGATGCTGGAGAGCGAGCAAGGTCGAGCGCTGCTGAGCGCTTTGGATGCGCGTCGTGAGTGGGCGCTCTTGGATGCGACTGGGAAGGTGTCGGTACTTGATTTGGCAATCTCCGAGCCGGAGGGGTGGTTGGTGGTTGATTACAAAACCGGTCGACCAGCGCCGCAAGAGAGTCATGAAGCGTTCGGTGCCCGTATGTTGGCGCGGTACACGCCGCAGTTGGCACGCTACTGTGAGCAAGTAAGCGCCTTTGATGGCCGGCCCGCGCGGGCAGCTCTTTATTTTCCGCGTGATGACCTCTGGTTTGACTTTGATCCGCGTGCAACGAGCTAGCCCTGCTAGAATTGAGGTTGGCGGGCCCCTTCGCATGGTTCGGCGGCAAACCTGGTCAGGTCGGGAACGAAGCAGCCATAGTCGTGCAGAATCAGTGCCGAAGTCAGGCTCGCCTCTTTAATTTCCGTTTGTGGTCGGTTCACCTCATGAGTTATCTGGTCCTTGCGCGCAAATGGCGTCCCCGCTCGTTCGATACTTTGGTCGGACAGGATCATGTTGTCCGCGCGCTGACGCATGCCTTGACGACGCAGCGTTTGCATCATGCGTGGCTGTTTACGGGCACGCGTGGGGTGGGGAAAACGACCCTATCGCGCATCTTGGCAAAAGCGCTTAATTGCGAGAAAGGCATTACCGCAACTCCTTGTGGAGTGTGTCAGGCCTGCACTGAAATCGATGAAGGTCGTTTTGTCGATTATCTTGAGCTAGACGCGGCGTCCAATCGTGGCGTCGAGGAAATGACGCAACTGCTTGAGCAAGCCGTTTATTCCCCAAGCGTAGGGCGTTTTAAAGTCTACATGATTGATGAAGTTCACATGCTATCGGGGCACGCATTTAACGCGATGCTCAAGACGCTTGAAGAGCCGCCACCGCACGTCAAGTTCATTTTGGCGACAACGGATCCGCAGAAAATACCGGTCACCGTGTTGTCCCGTTGTTTGCAGTTCAACCTGAAGCAGATGCCAGGTGAGGCGATTGTGGGCCACCTTGAAAACGTGCTGGCTCAAGAGCAGATGCCCTACGAAGTCCCGGCGCTCAGATTGTTAGGGCAGGCTGCTGGGGGCTCCATGCGCGACGCATTGTCCCTGACGGATCAAGCAATCGCCTATAGCGCTGGAAATCTGACCGAGGAAGCGGTGCGTGGCATGTTGGGCACGATCGATCAGCGGCACTTGGTACGCTTGCTTGATGCGCTTGAGGCCGGCCAAGCCTCAACTGTGCTCGAAATTGCGGATGAGTTGGCGACTCGGGGCTTGTCGTATCGAGCTGCACTTGCTGATTTAGCCGTCATGTTGTCTCGCATTGCGATTGTCCAAAGAGTGCCGCAGGCGGTGGACCAGACGGATCCTATTGCGACCGATTTGTCGCGCTTTGCGACGAGCTTACATTCTGATGTGGTGCAGTTGTTCTACACCGTTGCGGTGCATAGTCGTAACGAACTGGTCCTCGCACCCGACGAGTATGCTGGGTTTGTGATGGCGTGTTTGCGTATGTTGGCGCTAGTGCCGCGCGGTGCGCAAGAGCCAGAAAAGCTTCTCCCAGCTGAGCCTGCTCCACAGCGAGTCATTGACTCGACTCCGATCGCCGCACCAAACCAAGCTGCTGGCGCAGTAGTCGCAACGCCTGTAGCGGCAGTGGTCGCTCCCGTCAAAGCACCAACCGTCCAGAGTACGACGCCCACGCCAGCGCGTGCGCCGTCATCCGATGTCGTATTGCCTGAGCCTTGGGCTGCATTTTCTGCCAAGTTGCCCTTGACCGGGATGGCCATGCAACTCGCTCGCCAGTCCGAATGTGTAGCCGTCAAAGGCCGCGCCATCCTGTTGCGAGTATCTAACAAGGCGCTGTCGGAAGGTGTGCACGCAGAAAGGTTGCGCGTTGTACTCAAAGAGTTTTTTGGTCAAGACGTGCAAGTTGCCTTTGAGATTGGAGTCGTACAAGGCACATCTGCGCATGCGCTGGACCAGGCTGAGCAACAGAGCCGCCAACAAGACGCCGAGGCTTCTGTTCAGATTGACCCCTTCGTTCAGGCGTTGGTAAAAGATTTTGGCGCGCAGGTTGTCCCGGGTTCTGTTCGTCCCGGGCAGTCAAATTCAATTTAAATCACTCGTATTGAGGAATCTCTATCATGATGAAAGGGCAGATTGCCGGTTTGATGCGCCAAGCGCAACAAATGCAAGAGAATATGAAGAAAGCGCAAGATGCGCTCGCTGATATCCAGGTCGAGGGTGCTTCGGGTGGTGGTCTGGTCAAGGTCACCATGACCTGCCGCCATGACGTCAAACGTGTCGTGATTGATCCGAGTTTGCTCGCCGACGACAAAGACATGCTCGAAGATTTGGTCGCGGCAGCATTTAATGATGCGCTCCGCAAAGCAGAGGCGACTTCCTCCGAAAAAATGGCGGCTGTGACGGCCGGTATGCCTTTGCCGCCCGGAATGAAACTGCCTTTCTAATTTCATTCTATGGAAAACTCGACATCAGAGCCGCAGCCGCTACTCGCTTTAGTAGACGCCTTAAAGCGACTTCCTGGTGTGGGCGTGCGCACCGCACGACGGATGGCCTACCATTTGCTTCAACATGATCTGCAGGCAGCACAGCAATTAGGTCAGGCCTTGACCAATGCTGTGGAGCGACTGCAGCATTGCGAGCAGTGCAATGGTTTTACTGAAGTTCCAATCTGTGCCACCTGTTTGCATCCAGAACGCGATAAGACACTGCTTTGTATTGTCGAGACACCCGCTGATCAAAACTCAATCGAAGCCACACATGGTTACACCGGCCTCTACTATGTTTTGATGGGGCGGCTAGCCCCGCTCGAAGGCACGGGTCCCGATGAGCTTGATTTTGATCGTGTGCTCGCCCGCGCGGCCGATGGGATCGTTCAGGAAGTTATTCTCGCGACGAACTTTACCGCTGAGGGCGAGACAACGGCACATTATTTGTCTGAGGCGTTGCGCACACGCGGGATAAAAGTCACAAGATTGGCGCGCGGAGTACCCGCGGGTAGCGAAATCGAATACGTTGATGCGGGCACCGTTGCCTGGGCCCTCATGGAACGTAAGCCTACCTAAAGTCGATGCGCGAGACCGGCAAAAAGTTTTAGCGCTGGGCTTCGATCAGGCTATCGAGCTTGCGCGCATCAGCCACGAACGCGCGTATCCCTTCAGAAAGTTTTTCGCTCGCCATGGCGTCTTCGTTCAAGAGAAAGCGAAAGGCCTGTTCGCCTGGCGGTAGACGTTGCGCAGGATTGGCGCGTGCAAAGTCCTTATTTAAACGAGAAGGTACGACGCCTTCCTCCGTCGACAAGCTTGAAAGGAGTTCTGGACTAATCGTGAGTAAATCGCAGCCGGCAAGCGCCAAAATTTGGCCTGTGTTTCTAAAGCTCGCGCCCATGATTTCGGTATCGATGCCAAAATTTTTGTAATAGCTATAAATACGCGATACGGACAGTACGCCTGGATCCTTTACGCCGCTGTTGGCGGTCTCGTCCCAGGCTGCGCCTTGTTGTTTTTTGTGCCAGTCGTAAATACGTCCGACAAAGGGCGAGATCAATTGCACCTTCGCATCCGCGCACTCAACGGCTTGCACCAACGAGAAGAGTAGGGTGAGGTTACAACGGATCCCCTCGGCCTGTAAGACCCGCGCAGCTTGTATGCCTTCGTAGGTTGCCGCGATTTTGATCAGAATGCGCGTGCGATCAAAGCCTGCCTTCTCGTACAGACCAATTAGGCGGCGAGCGCGCTCAATGGTGCTGCGCGTGTCGAAAGAAAGTCGCGCATCGACTTCGGTCGACACGCGTCCTGGGACGATATTCAGAATTTCTGTACCAAAGGCAACCAATAAGTGATCGACAATGTCGGGCGTGCTCGCGGCTACGTTGGCACGCACACAACGCTCGAGCATTGGCTTATAAGCGTCTTGTTGGACTGCTTTGAGGATCAAGGAAGGATTGGTTGTCGCATCGGTGGGCTGATAGCGCCGCATGCCCTCAAAATCGCCTGTGTCGGCGACAACGGTCGTTTGGGATCTTAGAGAGTCGAGAAGGCTTGGCATCGGGTTATACTTCCAAGGTTTGCTTACTGATTTTGACGCCGGGGTTGATTGTGCTGCCTAATATATTCCACGAAATAGAGCTAAAAAATGCTAAGCAAAACGCTTTTAAGCAAAACTCTTCCACGGCGCGACCTCCAGCGATTTTAGCGCTCGCGGACGGAACCGTCTTTCAGGGCGTGTCGATCGGTGCGGAAGGCCATACGGTGGCTGAGGTGGTTTTCAATACCGCCATGACCGGATATCAAGAAATCCTTACTGATCCCAGCTACAGCGGCCAAATCGTCACACTGACCTACCCCCATATTGGCAATACTGGGATTAATCCTGAAGACGTTGAGTCCAGCAAAGTACATGCAGCTGGGTTGATCGTCCGTAACTGCCCACAGTTGCTCTCCAATTTCCGCTCGACCCAATCTTTGCCTGATTATTTGAAGTCCCAAGGCATTGTTGCGATTGCCGAGATTGACACAAGAAAGTTGACGCGTATTCTGCGTGAGGGCGGTGCGCAAGGTGGGTGCATTTTGGTGGGCGACGATGCCAAGCGTGCGCTCGCGTTGGCTGCGACGTTTCCTGGCATGTCCGGCCAAGATCTGGCAAAAGTTGTTTCGTCGACTGCTTCGTCTTCCTGGGCCGAAAGCACCTGGGTCTTGGGCGAGGGCTATGGCAAGACGGACAGCAAGACTCCTCATGTTGTGGCCTACGATTTTGGTGTGAAGTCAAACATTCTGCGGCTGTTGGCTGAGCGCGGTTGCCGCATTACGGTCGTGCCAGCGCAAAGCTCGGCAGACGACGTTCTAAAACTCACTCCTGACGGTGTGTTTCTATCAAATGGTCCTGGGGATCCTGATCCCTGCGATTATGCAATCGCTGCAACGAAAGTCTTCCTCGAGCACAAGCTGCCCTTGTTCGGTATTTGCTTGGGGCATCAGATCATGGGCTTGGCGCTCGGTGCAAAAACAGTAAAGATGAAAACTGGTCACCACGGCTCCAATCATCCCGTGCAAGATTTGGCGACAGGTCGTGTGTTCATCACGGCGCAAAACCACGGTTTTGCAGTCGATGCCAAGACGCTTCCGAAAAATGCACGCGTCACGCATGTCTCTCTGTTTGATGGCACCTTGCAGGGTTTTGAGTTGACGGATCGTCCCGCTTTTTGTTTTCAGGGGCACCCCGAAGCAAGCCCAGGACCGCACGACATTGTTGTTCTGTTCGACAAATTCATGAGCCTGATGGCTAGTAAAAAATAAAGAGTCACCATGCCCAAACGTACTGACCTAAAAAGCATTCTCATCATTGGCGCGGGTCCGATCATCATCGGTCAGGCCTGCGAATTCGATTACTCCGGTGCTCAGGCTTGTAAAGCCCTGAAGGCTGAAGGATACCGAACGATTCTGGTGAACAGTAATCCCGCGACAATCATGACGGATCCGGAAACGGCCGACGTCACTTACATCGAGCCCATCACTTGGCAAGTTGTAGAAAAAATTATCGAAAAAGAGCGTCCTGACGCAGTATTGCCAACAATGGGTGGTCAAACAGCCTTGAACTGCGCATTGGATTTGGACAAGCACGGCGTGCTCAAGAAATTTGGCGTTGAACTGATCGGTGCCAATGCGCATGCCATTGAAAAAGCCGAAGACCGTCAAAAATTCAAAGTGGCGATGACATCGATTGGTCTGGAGTCCGCCAAGTCGGGTGTCGCTCACAGTCTGGAGGAGGCTTGGGAAGTACAGAAGCGTATCGCGATCGACATTGGTACATCTGGTTTCCCAGCGGTGATTCGCCCGAGCTTTACTCTCGGTGGTAGCGGCGGTGGTATTGCCTACAACGCCGAGGAATTCGAAACGATTTGCCGTCGTGGTCTCGAGGCATCGCCCACGAGCGAGCTCTTGATCGAAGAGTCGCTTCTCGGCTGGAAAGAGTTTGAAATGGAAGTTGTCCGTGACAGCGCAGACAACTGCATCATCGTGTGCTCGATCGAGAACCTCGATCCGATGGGTGTGCACACCGGGGATTCGATCACCGTTGCGCCAGCACAGACACTCACCGATAAAGAATATCAGATCATGCGCAATGCATCGATCGCGGTGTTGCGAGAGATCGGTGTTGATACGGGTGGTTCAAACGTACAGTTCGCAGTCAATCCGGATAACGGCCGGATGATTGTGATTGAAATGAACCCGCGTGTATCGCGTTCTTCGGCCTTAGCGTCTAAGGCAACCGGCTTTCCGATCGCGAAAGTCGCAGCCCGCTTGGCGGTTGGCTACACGCTCGATGAGCTGAAAAACGAAATTACGGGTGGCGCAACACCGGCTTCATTTGAGCCAACGATCGATTATGTTGTCACCAAGGTCCCTCGCTTTGCGTTCGAGAAGTTTCCGACTGCAGATGCGCGACTAACCACCCAGATGAAATCTGTGGGTGAGGTCATGGCGATTGGTCGGACCTTCCAAGAGTCCTTTCAAAAAGCACTGCGTGGGTTAGAGGTCGGTGTCGATGGACTCAACCAGAAAACGACTGATCGCGAAAAAATTCAGATCGAACTCGGTGAGCCAGGTCCAGAGCGTATTTGGTATGTGGGTGATGCATTTGCGCAAGGCTTCTCGCTTGAAGAAGTGCATCAACTCACGCATATTGATCCGTGGTTCTTGGCGCAAATCAAGGAGATTGTTGATATCGAGTTGGCTCTTGAGCAACGCACCCTCGGTGATGTTGATGCGGAAACCTTGTTGCAACTAAAGCGCCGTGGTTTTTCTGACCGTCGTTTGGCATTTTTACTCGATACGGTTGAAGCTGAAGTGCGTAAGTTGCGTCATCAGTTTAATGTGCGTCCTGTCTATAAGCGGGTTGACACCTGCGCAGCGGAATTCGCAACGAATACAGCCTACCTTTACTCGACGTACGAGCAAGAGTGTGAGGCCGAGCCAACGAACCGGAAAAAGATCATGGTGCTCGGAGGCGGTCCTAACCGGATTGGCCAAGGTATTGAATTTGATTATTGTTGCGTGCATGCTGCGTTGGCGCTGCGTGAGGATGGTTACGAAACCATCATGGTGAACTGCAACCCAGAAACAGTATCGACGGACTACGACACCTCAGATCGCTTGTATTTTGAGCCGCTCACGCTTGAGGACGTTTTAGAGATCGTTCATAAAGAAAAACCGATCGGTATCATCGTGCAGTATGGTGGTCAGACACCTTTGAAATTAGCGCGTGCGTTAGAGGCCAATGGGGCGCCCATCATCGGGACAAGTCCTGAGTCGATCGACGTTGCGGAAGATCGCGAGCGTTTCCAAAAGCTACTCAATAAACTGAATTTACGCCAGCCCCCCAATCGTACTGCGCGCACTGAAAGCGAGGCACTCAATCACGCACAAGAGATTGGTTATCCGTTGGTAGTGCGCCCAAGTTATGTGCTTGGCGGCCGTGCGATGGAGATTGTTCACGAACAGAACGACCTCGAACGTTATATGCGTGAGGCGGTGAAAGTCAGTAATGATTCGCCGGTGCTCTTGGATCGCTTCTTGAACGATGCGATTGAAATCGATGTGGACTGCTTGTGCGATGGACAGCAGGTGTTTATCGGCGGTGTGATGGAGCACATTGAGCAGGCGGGCGTCCACTCTGGCGACTCGGCGTGCTCGTTGCCCCCGTTTTCGCTATCAGCCGAGATGACTGCCGAGATCAAGCGTCAAACCGCCTTGATGGCGCGTGCGCTGAATGTTTCCGGTTTGATGAACGTTCAGTTCGCAGTCCAGAAAGGTGATGTTTACGTGCTTGAGGTGAATCCTCGTGCTTCGCGCACAGTTCCTTTCGTCTCCAAAGCGACGGGCCTTCAGCTTGCCAAGATCGCGGCTCGCGTGATGGTGGGGCAGACCTTGGCTTCTCAAGGTGTCACGACCGAAGTTGTACCGCATTATTTCTCGGTGAAAGAAGCGGTATTCCCGTTTGTTAAGTTCCCAGGTGTTGACACAATTCTCGGTCCCGAGATGAAGTCTACGGGTGAGGTAATGGGTGTGGGTGTCACGTTTGGTGAGGCCTTTGTGAAGTCACAAATGGCAGCAAGTGTGAACTTGCCAACCTCCGGCACGGTGTTCTTAAGCGTCAAGAATCAGGACAAGCCTAAAGCGGTAGAGGTTGCGCGCGGCTTGAATGCACTAGGCTTTAAGATTGTAGCCACGCGTGGTACTGCAGCGGCGATTAAGGACGCAGGAATTCCAGTCGCTGTGGTCAATAAAGTTGCCGAGGGACGTCCGCACATTGTCGATATGCTCAAAAATGGTGAGGTCTCGCTCGTGATCAACACCGTAGAAGAGCGTCGGAATGCGATTACCGATTCTCGTGCCATTCGCACCCAGGCGCTTGCTGCACGCGTAACCTACTACACCACCATCGCTGGAGCTTGGGCGGCGGTCGAGGGGATGCAGTATTTACGTGAAGGGCTTGGTATCAAGGTCTACGCCTTGCAGGATTTGCATCGTTCGTTATGATCGCCGACGCCGACCTTCCCTATGCAGGTCTTCGCGTCCTGGATATTTCCCAAGGGATCGCGGGCCCCTATTGTGCGCATGTTTTGTGGCAGCAGGGCGCTCATGTCTTAAAGGTCGAGCCGCCGGCGGGTGATTGGATACGTTTTGTGGGTGTGGCGAAGGGTGACCATAACGCCTTAGCGATCCAATACAACGCCGGTAAACAGGCGTTGGCGTTGGATGCCCGTACAGACGCAGGAAAAAAAATTTTACGCGGCTTAGCGTCACAAGCTGATGTTGTCGTACAGAACTTTCGCCCTGGCGTGGCAGAGCGCCTAGGCGTGGGCTATGCCGAGTTGTCACGCGAAAAACCTGAGCTTGTCTACGTATCGATCAGCGGCTATGGTCCTGATGGTCCCTATGCCGATGCGCCCGCCACAGACTCCGTCATGCAAGCCGACAGTGGTTTGATGTTTTCGAACCAGGATGAGTCCGGGATGCCCCGACGTGTTGGCTTACTGGCAGCGGATGTGATGACTGGCCTGTATGCCTCCCAAGGGGCGGCTACTGCGCTTTATCAACGTTTGGCACGTAAGCGTGGCACGCACGTGCAAGTCAGCTTGTTTGAAGCCTGTGCGTCGTTTCAGGGTATGTGTTTTCTCGAACAAGCGATGGCAGGAAAAAGACCCTTTGGTGCAGTGAGTGCACCTAATGGCGTGTTTGACACCTCGGACGGAAAAATTTCTGTTGTGACGGTAAACACAGATCATTTTCATCGCATTTGTCGTGCGATGGAGCGGTCCGAGTGGATGACGGATGCGCGTTATCTAGATAACGCCATACGCTTTGACAACCGCGGGCAACTGCACGCGGACATGAATGAACAGTTAAAACTCAAACCCACCGCACACTGGACGACGTTGTTTCAAAAGCACGATGTATTGCATGCAGCTGTGCGCGACTACACAGGTGTCATGAATCACCCGCAAGCCTTGCACCTGAAAATGTTTCAGGAACTAGAGCAGGCAGGTGTGGGTACGCTGCCCTATATGGGTTTGCCCTCGCACCCTTATCATCGGAAAGCGCAAAGTTCTCCGCGTATCGGCGAGCACTCCGTGCAGGTCTTGATGGATTATGGCTTAGCCAAGCTCGAGATCGAGCAGCTCTTGGCCGCCGGTGTCGTCAAGCAAGCTGGCTCAGCGTCTGACGCGGCCTGATTCATGCCAGTCTTCATCACCGGTGCGAGTAGCGGGCTAGGTGCTGCGCTAGCTCACCACTACGCTGCGCAGGGGCAGACGCTCGGGTTATTGGCTCGGCGTGCCGATCGTTTGCATCGCTTAGCCGCCTCTTTACCCGGTCAGCACCATGTGTATGCCGTCGATGTGTGTGATCGCGATGCCTTGCACGCAGCTGCGCATCACTTTCAAGCGCAAGTTGGTTTTGTTGATACGGTGATTGCCAGCGCGGGCATTAGTGCGGGCACCTTGACAGAGTGTGAGGATGATTTTGCTGTCTTCAGTGCAATCATGCAAACGAATGTCAATGCAACTGTCTCGAGTTTTGAACCTTTTGTTGCTGAGATGAAAGCTAGACAGGCGGGTACCTTAGTAGGTATTGCCAGTGTCGCGGGGATTAGAGGCTTGCCGGGGGCGGGTGCCTACAGTGCATCGAAAGCTGCGGTGGCGATCTATTGCGAGAGCCTTAGGCTTGAGCTCAAGCCACACAAGGTGAGTGTGGTCACCATTGCACCGGGCTATATCAAGACGGAGATGACAGCGCATAATCCGTATACGATGCCGTTCTTGATGGACGCGGATGTGTTCGCGAGGCATGCGGCCAAGGCCATAACCGCTGCCCGCTCTTATGTTGTCATTCCCTGGCAGATGGGCGTCGTGGCAAAGGTGATGCGCCTGTTGCCAGACTGGTTGTACGATCGGTTGGCCGTGAATGCGCCTCGCAAGCCTCGCCGTTCTGAGCATTAACAGGCGAGCTTCTATTAAGGTGTGACGTCGTTTTGTGTTCCGTGTGCCAAATGAGCTACGTCACCCCAACGAATAACGCGCCATCCTTGTGGTGAAACCTTTAGTCGGTTCAGACTCGCATTCAATAGAGGGGCTTGACGCGGCACTTGCAGGCTAACCTGGTTAGCATGACGCCACATAATGTCCATGGCGCCACCATGACTGACCACCATCACACGCTGGCCAAGATGACGTGCTGCGATTTCATCGATTGCGCTCACGACACGAGTATGAAAGAAACCTAGTGATTCACCACCCGGTAGTACAGCGTTTGGATCCCGCGAGCGCCAAACGGCCGCAGCTTCCGGAGCGTGGGTATCCATCTCGTCGTAGACCAGTCCTTGCAGCACGCCGAAGTGGCGCTCTCTAACGCCTTTGTGGATATTGAGCGGTAAGTTCACTTCGGTCGCAACGGTTTGTGCAGTCGCATGCGCGCGTTTTAGGTCGCTTGTGTAGATCGCATCAAGAGGCTGACCGGCTTGCGCGAGCTTCTTGATATGCAGTGCTAGCGCACGTGCTTGTTCAACACCTGTTTCGTTTAAACCGATATCTTCCCACCCCTGCACGCGCCGCTCTGCGTTCCAAGGCGTCTCTCCGTGTCGTACCAACCAGATTTCTGTCATGCTAATACTCAGTTAAACAAAGCGAGCAGTTTACAGTGCGGCGGGGGTGAGTACCGTGCGGAGCACCGCGTCAATGACAAAGGTTTCCCATTGTTCGAAGACGGCTGGAGTCTCCAAATCTTCGCCTAAAAAAGCGGATAGGGTGAATCTATTGGATTGATAGAAATAGCCCAAAGCGACGATCATCATGTAGAGGTCGCGCGAGGCGACTGTTGCGCGAAAGATTCCTTGCGCAATACCTTGGCGTAACACCTCGTCGACCACACTGATCGCAGGGGAGGAAAACTCCCGCGCCTTGTTCGAGCGCGCAATATGCTTGCCGCGGTGGAGATTCTCGCTATTGAGCAGCGTTACAAACTCCGGATGTTTCTTGTAATAGTGCAGAACAAAGCGCACCACTTGCTCGAGCGCAAGCTTGGGTTGCTCTAGATCGAGTTTGAGTGCGGCTTCTGCGACGTTGAAACGACGATAGATTTCCTCGAGAGCCGCAACGAATAGACTTTCTTTATTCCCGAAGTAGTAATAAATCATTCGGTCATGTGAGTTCGCTGCTTTCGAGATCTGGTCGATGCTGCCACCATCAAAGCCGTGCTTGGCAAAGACTTTGATGGCAGCTTTGAGCAGGCTGTCACGGGTGGCTTCCGCTGACTTTTCGCGGGCCCCGACTTTGCGCTGGGGTTGCGAGTTAGACATGGCCTTGGCGGTCATTGGTTGGCTAATTACTGTTCCGCAAACGCACGCTCAATGACAAAGTCGCCAGGTTTCGAGGTGTTGCCCTCGTTAAAACTGCGCTCTTCAAGCATGGTTTTAAGGTCGCGCAACATGCCAGGACTTCCGCAAATCATGATGCGATCTTGTTCGCGATTTAAGGTAGGCACACCCAGGTCCGAAAAAAGCTTACCGTTTTCAATCAAGGTGGTGATACGCCCCGTGTTTTTATAGGCTTCACGCGTGACAGTGGGGTAGTACTTCAATTGCTCGGAGACCATTTCACCTAACAGCTCGTGTTGCGGCAGCGTCTGGGTCAGGTAATCATGATAGGCCAGTTCGGCGACTTCACGCACGCAGTGCACCAAGATGACCTCTTCAAATTTCTCGTAGGTCTCTGGATCGCGGATGACACTTAAAAAAGGTGCAAGTCCGGTCCCGGAGGAAAACATATACAGACGTTTTCCAGGCAATAAATAGTCGATGAGCAAAGTTCCAGTAGGCTTGCGTCCAACAACAATCGAGTCTCCGACTTTGATGTGCTGCAAGCGAGAGGTTAGCGGCCCGTTCTCGACTTTGATGCTTAGGAATTCAAGATGCTCTTCGTAGTTGGCGCTGACGATGCTATAGGCGCGCAGCAAGGGCTTGTCGTTGACGCGCAACCCGATCATCGTGAAATGGCCATTGCTAAAACGCAAGGAGGGATCGCGTGTTGTTGTGAAACTAAACAGTCGATCAGTCCAATGATGAACTGTTAACACACGCTCTTCATTAAAGGCACTCATGGCGGACTCGTCGTAAAGTGAGAGAAAGAAACCTGTCCTTGACACCACGCACACTGGCCTGGCAAGGACAGCTTTTTTGCAGTGTTTGTAATGTAGCATTTACAACATTAAATTTTAGTGGGCGCTACATTATTTCATCAAAAAGTGTTTGATTGGAACGACAAAAATCAAGAAAGTCACACTTCTAATTACAGCCGCTCAGGATTTCTTTATCCAATTCGTCAGATCAAAAAGGACGCAGTACTTGCATTTGCCCTAAACTTTCCTCACAATACAAACTTGTTGATTGCCCCGGTTTCGACTCGATCCGGGGTTTTGCTTTTTGGGAAAACATTATGGCCACTATTCCTCTTACCGTGCGCGGGGCCGAGCGCTTGCAGGCTGAACTGCACCGACTCAAGCATGTCGAACGTCCTGCTGTAATCAACGCGATCGCGGAAGCGCGTGCGCAGGGTGATTTGTCTGAAAACGCTGAATACGATGCCGCGCGTGAACGTCAAGGCTTTATCGAGTTTCGCATCGGCGAGCTCGACGGCACCTTATCCAATGCGCAGTTAATTGATCCGGCATCGATTGATGCGGATGGTCGTGTCGTGTTTGGCGCGACCGTCGAGATCGAAGACCTCGAGTCCGGCGGCAAAGTCACTTATCAGATCGTTGGGGATATCGAAGCCGACATCCGGGCGAACCTGATTTCGGTGTCGAGTCCTGTTGCACGTGCACTGATTGGCAAATACGAGGGCGATGTGGTGACCGTGAGGGCACCTTCGGGCGAGCGTGAGTACGAAATTCTGAGTATCAAGTACGTCTGAGCCTCTGATTTTCTAAGAGCCGAGCAGACTAGCGTTTCACCGGCGCGCGTTTACGCGCACTTGCTGCACCGGCTAAAGTGCCTCGCCGAGCACCTGCACGTAACGACAACGCACTGCGGCGAGGAATGCCGTGTGCTGTATCCTTGCCAGTGTTTGCACGCGTACTTGGACGGGTAGGCCTGTCTCCGGCGAACACTGTTGGCCGTTCGCTGTCAAGGTCTTGATCTCGCTCGGCACGTGTTCGGCGTTTGGGTTTTTCAAGTTTTTTGCCATGAGCCGCAAGCTTTTTGGGCGTATGCGGTTCGGAGGGCTTGCGTATGGCGGGGCTGCGAGGCTCGGCCGGCGGTTGGAGGTAGGTGCTCTGTTCTCCGGACCGGAACAGGATCAACATCTTGCCTAAGTGGTGCACGGGTGCGCACGATAACGCTTCGCAAATTGCCAAAAGCATTGCGTCCCGATCGTCGCGATCTGCTGTGCCAGCGCGCACTTTAATTAGTTCGTGTGAAGAAAGTGCGCGATCGATTTCTTTTAATACGGCCTCAGTCAAACCATTGTCGCCAATTAACACGACAGGTTTGAGAGGGTGGGCGGCGGCGCGCAGCGCACTGCGTTCGCGTGGGGTGAGTTCCATAGTCATAAGGTGAATTGTACGGGAATGGCCAAGAACAAATTTTCAAAAGAGTGGGTAATGCAGCATATCAACGACCCATTCGTTAAATTAGCGCAACAAAAAGGGTATCGGGCTCGTGCGGCGTTTAAGCTGACCGAGATCCTGGATGCCGAAAAACTCATGCGTCGGGGTGACGTCGTGGTCGATTTGGGCGCGACCCCAGGTAGTTGGTCGCAGGTTGCGCGCGAACGCCTGGTGGTGAAGGGCGGTGTAATCGATGGTCGAATTATTGCCCTGGACCTATTGCCGATGGAGCCAATCGAGGGTGTGGAGTTCATTCTTGGCGACTTCAACGAAGAGGGCGTGGCGCAGCAGTTAAATGCCCTTCTCCAAGGGCAGGCTGTAGATCTCGTCATGTCGGACATGGCGCCCAACCTATCAGGGGTGGGCAGTGCCGATTCGGCCAGAATTCAACAAGTTTGCGATCTAGCTCTTGAATTTTCACTAATGCACCTCAAACCTGAGGGGGCGTTAATCGTCAAAGCCTTTCATGGAAGCGGATTTTCCCAAATCGTGGAAAGTTTTAAGCGCCACTTCAAAAGAGTGGTGGAGCGCAAGCCTAAGGCCTCGCGAGATCGATCTTCTGAAACCTTTTTGATCGCCAAGGGTCGAAAGGGTTAGCGCCCAAGAAGTTGGTCACACGTCGGTGCTTTTTTATCTGTTTTTTCAGACTCTTATACCCCTTCATGTCAACCGGTATTGCTACGAATTGCTTGGTTGAAACGGGGTAGAATGGGGTGTGGATCCTTTTGCGGTGATTCCTTTGGGCCAAAAGGAATCGCCTCTCGTCAGAATACAAGCTGGAGATCGGCCTTGAATAATTCTTTTTCGAAAGTTGCGGTCTGGATGGTGATTGCGCTTGTGTTGTTTACTGTATTCAAACAGTTCGACACGCGTGCGCCTTCGCAAGACTCGGTGAGCTATACCCAGTTCATGGACGATGCGCGCTCCGGAAAAATTCGTAAGGTCGACGTTCAAACCGACGTCCTACATGTCACACCTGACTCCGGGCGCCCCTACACCTTGACGTCTCCAGGGGATCTCTGGATGGTCTCTGACCTGATGAAGGCGGGTGTGCAAGTGTCCGGCAAGGCGCGTGAAGAGCCCTCCTTCCTGATGAGTATTTTTGTTTCATGGTTCCCCATGTTGTTGCTGATCGGCGTATGGGTGTTTTTCATGCGGCAGATGCAAGGTGGCGGCAAAGGCGGCGCGTTCAGTTTTGGTAAGTCACGTGCGAAGATGCTTGACGAGAGCACCAATGCCGTGACGTTTGCTGATGTGGCCGGGTGCGACGAGGCCAAAGAAGACGTACAGGAATTGGTCGATTTTTTGCGCGATCCGACTAAGTTTCAAAAGCTTGGTGGACACATTCCGCGTGGCGTGTTGATGGTGGGTTCGCCTGGTACAGGTAAAACACTCCTGGCCAAAGCTATCGCTGGTGAAGCCAAAGTTCCTTTCTTTAGTATTTCCGGTTCCGACTTTGTCGAGATGTTTGTCGGTGTGGGCGCAGCGCGCGTGCGCGACATGTTTGAAAACGCTAAAAAGCAGTCACCTTGCATCATTTTTATCGATGAAATCGATGCCGTTGGTCGTCAGCGCGGCGCAGGCTTAGGTGGCGGTAACGACGAGCGTGAACAGACGCTAAACCAGTTGTTGGTGGAGATGGACGGCTTTGAGTCGGGAGTGGGTGTCATTGTGATCGCCGCGACCAACCGTCCAGATGTGCTGGATCCGGCTTTGCTGCGACCAGGCCGCTTTGATCGTCAAGTTGTCGTGCCGCTGCCGGATATTCGTGGTCGCGAGCAAATTCTCAAGGTTCACATGCGCAAAGTGCCTTTGGCACAAAACGTGGATGCACATGTGTTGGCACGTGGTTGTCCCGGATTTTCTGGCGCAGATCTGGCTAACTTGGTCAACGAGTCTGCCTTGTTTGCGGCGCGTCGCAATGGCCGCACGGTCGATATGTCTGACTTTGAAAAGGCTAAAGACAAAATCATGATGGGCGCTGAGCGACGTTCGCTCGTGATGCCCGAAGAAGAGCGCCGCAATACGGCTTACCACGAGTCTGGTCATGCCGTGGTTGCGCGGATGCTGCCCAAAACCGATCCTGTGCACAAAGTCACGATTATTCCTCGTGGTCGTGCGCTCGGTGTGACGATGCAGTTACCTGAAGGTGACCGCTACAGCATGGACAAAGAGCGTATGTTGTGCACGATCGCTGTGTTGTTTGGAGGCCGTATCGCTGAGGAGTTGTTCATGAACCAAATGACGACAGGCGCCTCGAATGACTTTGAGCGTGCCACAGCCATGGCGCGTGACATGGTGACGCGTTACGGTATGTCTGAAGAACTCGGCCCCATGGTGTACGCAGAAAATGAGGGCGAGGTTTTCTTGGGTCGTAGTGTGACTAAAACGACGCACATGTCTGAAGATACGATGCAAAAAGTCGATCGGCAGATTCGCAAGATCATCGATGAACAATATGCGGTAGCCCGCGCGATTCTTGAAAACAATCGCGAGAAAGTTGAACTGATGGCGAAAACGTTGCTTGAGTGGGAAACGATTGATGCGGATCAGATCAATGACATCATTGAGGGTCGTCCCCCTCGCGAGCCGAAAGTTCCAGATGTGCCGATGGATTCGACAGGTTCGCCTCCCAGCGGCACTGCACCGGGAACAACGAGTGATCCAGCCGCTGCGGTCTAAACGCGACGATTCATTCCGGTATGCATAAAGTATGGCAGTGCGGGCGCTACGAGTTTTCCCTCGAGCGCCCGATTCTTATGGGCATTGTCAACATCACCCCCGACTCTTTTTCCGATGGGGGACGGCATGATCATACGGATGCTGCCATTGCGCATGCACGTAAGCTTGTAGCCGAGGGCGCAAATATTCTCGATATTGGTGGTGAGTCCACGCGTCCCGGTGCAGCACCCGTTGCGTTAGAAGCTGAACTAGCGCGTGTCATGCCGGTTCTAGAAGCTGTTAGAGACAGCGGCGTGGCCGTTTCTATTGATACCTGCAAGGCCGAGGTGATGCGTGCAGTGCTTGCCGCGGGTGCAGACATCATTAATGACGTGACGGGTATGCGGTCCGCGCAAGCCCGTGCGGTTGTGGCGGCCCATCCCAATTGCGGCATATGCGTGATGCATATGCAGGGTGAGCCTCGCACGATGCAGCAAGACCCGCAGTATGAGGATGTTGTGCGTGAGGTCCATGAGGCTTTGTTGCGACAAGCGCACAGCTTGGAGCAATTGGGCGTGGGCCGTGCTCGAATCAGTCTGGATCCTGGTTTCGGGTTTGGTAAAACAGTTGCTCAAAACTATCAACTGATTGCCGAGTTGGAGACTATCGTATCTAGCGGTTATCCTGTCGTTTTTGGGGCCTCGCGTAAATCGATGCTCGGGGCAGTCACCGGAAGGGCGGTTGATCAGCGTTTGGCCGGTAGTATTGCGGCGGCCCTGGCGGGGGTCGCACATGGCGCGGAGGTACTTCGGGTGCATGATGTGGGTGAGACCCGCGATGCACTGATTATTTGGCAGTCGGTAAAGGATGCGGGAAACACGGTATGAGTCAACGTAAGTATTTTGGAACAGATGGTGTGCGTGGCGAAGTTGGCGGCGATGTGATTAATGCTGAGTTCGCCCTGCGCCTAGGCTACGCCGCAGGCAAGGTGCTGGCCAAAGAGCATGCGACGCGCCGCGGTAAGCCAACAGTGCTGATCGGTAAGGACACGCGTATCAGTGGCTATATGTTGGAGTCGGCTCTTGAGGCTGGCTTTGCCGCTGCTGGTGTTGAAGTGCTCTTGGCGGGTCCACTCCCCACGCCGGCGGTTGCTTACTTGACTCGCACTTGGCGTTTGGTCGCGGGAATTGTGATCAGTGCGTCACACAATGCGTATCAAGACAATGGGATCAAATTTTTTGCGTCCAACGGGATGAAGCTTCGCGATGAAACTGAAGCGGCGATCGAGGCGGCCCTCGAGGAGCCGTTGGGTTGTGTCACCTCCGAAAAGCTGGGGCGCGCGCGTCGTATCGATGACGCACCAGGTCGTTACATTGAGTTTTGTAAAAGTACCTTTCCGTCTGATCTGGACTTAGATGGTTTAAAACTGGTGATTGATGCGGCCAACGGTGCGGCTTATCACATCGCGCCCCATGTTTTTAGGGAGTTAGGAGCAGAGGTGCACGCAATTGGTGTATCGCCTAACGGCTTTAATATTAATAAGGATGTCGGTGCGCTGCATCCCGAGAGCCTCGCTGCGGAAGTGAAAGCGCGTGGCGCTGATCTTGGTATTGCGCTAGACGGGGATGCGGACCGCGTCCAAATGGTCGACGCCTCTGGTCGGATCTATAACGGCGATGAGTTGCTATTTGCTGTGGTGCGCGAGCGCATGACGCGGGGCGCTGTTGCCGGTGTGGTGGGTACCTTGATGACTAACTTCGGCTTTGAGAAACAGATTAGAGCCTTAGGGATTGACTTCGAACGGGCGCAAGTGGGTGATCGGTATGTGCTCGAGCAGTTGCGTAAGCGTGGTTGGCTCTATGGGGGCGAGAGCTCAGGCCACTTGCTTTGTCTAGATTGTCATACAACGGGGGATGGCATCGTTGCGGCCCTGCAAGTATTGGCTGCTCTTAAGCGCAGTGGCGAATTACTTGAGACGTGGGTCTCTTCACTCAAAATGTATCCACAAAAGATGATTAATGTGCCTCTCAATCCTGGGATGGACTGGGCAAGCCACGCCGGCTTGCAGGCTGCGCAAAAGCAGGTGGAGTCGCTGTTGGGTGATAAGGGACGCGTGTTGATTCGGGCCTCAGGGACAGAGCCCAAACTTAGACTGATGGTCGAGGCCGAACAAGAGGCACTTGCCACGCAGTGCGTGGACATCTTAGCTGCTGTCGATTTGACCGCTTAAGCACGACGTCTAGACAGGAATAAGCTCAAAGGTGTAACCGACTTTTACCCACTCATCCTCTTCTCCGTGCAGAGAAAAGTCTGTCAGTGGGTGTGAGGCCAGCCATTTTTTGTCGACTTTACAGGTGACCGTTTGGTTCTTGACGCCGATTGTTAATGGTAGTTTGCTGACATCTTCGCGGCGCCGGCAAAGCAGCACTGCGAGGCGTAAGCACAGAATAGCCAGCCATTGGTCTTTGGTTTTGATCAGCGCGTCAGCTCGCGACAGTTTGCCGGTGTGTGCAAGTGCAAGCAGCCCCAGACTTTCCTGGTCTACCTTCGAAAAGCCTGGCATATCGGCGTTATTCAGAATATAGGCACTGTGTTTGTGGTAGCCAGCCTGCGCGATTGAGACTCCAACCTCGTGCAGCGTGGCCGCCCAGCGCACCGTCTGTTTTAGTTCGTCTTGTTCGCCCCGGTCAGGAAATAAGCTGTCAAAAAGGGTGAGGGCGCAACGTTTAACGCGCGTCGCTTGACGTGCATCGACCTGATAGCGTCGAACAAAGGCCGCAACAGTCTGGTCGCGGCGGTCGTGCGACTCTTCCCGTCCGGCCAGATCGACGAGCACACCCAGACGCAAGGCACCGTCGCCGGTCTGCATACGCTCAACACCCATTTCGTCGAAAAACGCGCTCATGATGGCTAAACCGCCTGTTAGCACTTCCGCGCGTTCGGCCTTAATGCCGGGCAACTGATCAGGAATGACGCGACCGCTGCGGACAAGCTTTGCTTTTAAGCGTTCGAGCCCCTCGCGCGTAATTCCGTCCTTGGAGAATTTACCTTCTGTGAGGATGGCATACAGGGCTTTGGCAGTACCTGATGAGCCGTAGGCTACATCCCAACCCATCTTGCGGTAGGGTTTGGTGATCGGTTCTATTTCGCGTCGCGCGGCCACTTCTGCGAGCTTGAGTGAATAGGCATCGATTTTTCCGTCCGGAAAAAACTTTCGGCTAAAGCTTACGCAGCCCATGTAGAGCGAAGACATCAAAATCGGCTCGTCACCCTTGCCAATAATGACTTCGGTGGAGCCGCCACCGATATCGACGACCAGACGTTTGGTTTGAGACACGGGCAGGGTATGGCTCACCCCTGTGTAGATCAGACGCGCTTCCTCGCGCCCGGCGATCACTTCAATGGGAAACCCAAGCGCCGCTTCGGCTTCCGGCAGAAACTCTGCCAAATTGCGGGCGACGCGAAAGGTGTTTGTGGCTACTGCACGGACACGATCTGGATGAAAAGTCCGCAGACGATCCCCAAAGAGGTGTAACACCTCGATTGCTCTTTTAATGGATTCTTGGTTGAGCATTTTTGCCGAGTCAAGGCCGGCAGCCAAGCGGACCGTCTCTTTGAGTCGGTCGATTTGGTAGATGTGTTTCGTACCATTTTGTTCAGCTACCCGACCGATTGAGAGCCTAAAGCTGTTTGAGCCAAGATCAATGGCCGCAAGCAGGTTTTTCATAAAATCCAACCAAAGTGTGTTTGATGTCATTATAAAAGGCTATTGTGTCAAATCACTGTAATCTTCAGGGATTAAAAGACAAACCTAACTGAATAGGTTCCTACCCATGCCTGCCCGCAAAAAGCCCGAGCCCCTGTATTTCAATCGAGAGCTATCACTGCTCAAGTTTAATGAGCGTGTGCTGGCCATGGCGGAACTTGCCGATACACCTGCGCTGGAAAAATTGCGTTATGTCTGTATTGTCGGATCGAATCTTGACGAGTTCTTTGAGATTCGGGTCTCGAGCCTAAAGGCACAGATTGCGCAGTACCCCAATGTTGTGGGACCTGACGGCATGACGGCAGAATGGGCTTTTGAGCAGGTGCAGCAGGCGGTGCATGCCCTGGTCGCGCGGCAGTACGCTCTACTCAATGACAAGGTGCTCCCTGAACTCAAAGCTTCAGGTGTTGTTTTGCACCATGCTTCGGAGTGGAATAAAGCGCAGACTGACTGGGCACGAGAAGTGTTTCACCGTGATGTGATGCCGTTGCTCACGCCTATTGGTCTGGACCCCGCGCACCCTTTCCCTCGTGTGTACAACAAGAGTCTTAATTTCATCGTGCCCTTGTCGGGTGTCGACGCCTTCGGACGCAAGGCGACCATTGCGATTGTGCAGGCACCGCGTGCCTTGCCACGACTGATTAAGATGCCTGCGAGCGTATCTGGTTACCCGCATGGTTTTATTTTGTTGACTGGATTTTTGCGGGCCTTCGTCGGGGAGCTGTTTCCTGGTATGCACATGGAAGGTTGCTACCAGTGGCGAGTCACACGCAACAGTGATTTGTTCGTGGATGAAGAGGAGGTCACAAACCTACGTCAAGCGCTGCAAGGGGAGCTTTCACAACGCAACTTTGGCTCGGCGGTGCGGCTCGAGATTGATCACAACACGCCCGAGCATATCGAAGCGTTTTTGCAGAAAGAGTTTGCCTTGACACTGGATGACACCTATCGTGTGAATGGCCCAGCAAACGTTGCGCGTCTGATGCAGATTTGTAATTTGGTGAAAGAGCCGTATTTATTATTTCCAGACTTTCAGGGCGCCGTTCCAGCGCCTTTCAATGGTTTGTCTTCTAAGACCTCTGCGATTTTTGAGGCAATTTCTAAGGGTGATAGGTTGTTGCACCACCCTTACCAATCTTTTCAGCCCGTGGTGGATTTCTTAACGGCTGCCTCGACTGATCCGGACGTGGTGGCGATCAAGCAGACAATTTATCGGACTGGCGAAGACTCCGAGCTGATGCGCTTGCTGCTTGCTGCTGCAAAGTCCGGCAAAGAAGTCACCGTAGTTGTTGAGTTGATGGCGCGCTTTGATGAGCAAACCAATATCAACTGGGCCTCTCGTCTCGAAGAAGTCGGTGCACATGTGGTTTACGGTGTGGTGGGTCACAAGACCCATGCAAAGATGGCGCTTGTCTTACGACGTGAAAAAGGGCGTATCAGGCGCTACGGCCACCTAGGGACAGGTAACTACCATCTTCGCACAGCGAGCTTATACACGGACTTTGGGCTGCTCACCGCCGATCCCAAATTATGTGAGGACATGGATCAAGTGTTTTCTCAGTTGACGGGGCTGGGTGAGCGGCGCAAGTTAAGGCATCTATTGCAAGCCCCCTTTACCTTGCACAGTAGCGTTGTTGCGATGATACGGGCCGAGGCGCGGGCCGCCCGCGCGGGCCAGCCAGCGCGTATCCGCGCGAAAATGAACTCGCTGCTTGAGCCTATTGTGATCCAAGAGCTCTATAAGGCCAGCCAAGCTGGTGTGAAAATCGACCTGGTGGTCAGGGGCGTGTGTGCCTTGCGGTCTGCCGTGCCGGGGCTTTCAGAAAATATCACCGTACGTTCTATTGTTGGTCGCTTCTTAGAGCACTCCCGTGTGTTTTATTTTTACGCGGGTGGTGAAGAAAAGGTCTATCTCTCCTCTGCTGACTGGATGGATCGCAACTTCTTCCGACGGGTCGAAGTGGCGTTTCCCGTCAATGACAAAAACCTCAAAAAACGCGTCATTGACGAAGCGTTTAC
>JBILJY010000145.1:0-6830 GCA_044376975.1 Burkholderiaceae bacterium
ACGATATCTGGGCGCAGGCCCTGTGCATCAAATGCTCGGTCCACTGAACCCCGCCCTGAGAATGCACGATCGTAGGTGATCAGCGGATAACTGGCTAAGTGCTCAAGCGTCAGAGCAAAATTCTTTTTGGCCGACAAGGCAACGAGCGGATGTTCGGGTCTGACAACCACGGAGTGGGTCCAGCTGTAGCACGGCAAGGTCGCCAAGCCTGGTGTGAGGGCAAGTGATTCGGTTGCGATGGCCAGATCGGCCTGGCCATTCAACACCATCTCGGCTAGCTGAGGTGGACTGCCCTCTGCGAGGGAAAGGTGCACTTTGGGGAAATGTTGCCGGAAGGCTGGGATAATTTTCGGCAAGACATAGCGTGCCTGCGTGTGGGTGCAGGCAATCACTAGGCTACCCTCATCACGGCGGGCGTATTCGTCGCTCACTTTCTTAAGATTGTCGATCTCGCACATAATGCGCTCAACGACAGCAGCCACCGAACGGCCAGGCTTAGTAAGGCCCTTGATGCGCTTGCCGTGACGCTCAAAAATCTGTACGCCGAGTTCATCCTCAAATTCGAGAATCGCTTTAGAGACACCAGGCTGAGAGGTAAACAGCGAGCGCGCGGCTTCGGTCAGATTAAAGTCGCGTCGTATGGTTTCACGGACAAAACGAAATTGCTGCAAATTCATGTGGTTTCTCCCATCACCACGATTATAAGTAATAAAGAAAATATTCTAAATAATAAATTTGTATAAACTTAACTCCTGAAATTCTTAGCATCGCCCGCATCTTCATCCATGCGCACGCACGATCAACATGCGGGATAATTCCCGTAAGCAAGAATTACCTAATTTTCACCTTCACACAGGTTCGCCAAATGGAATTCAGCACCCACGCATCGGTCTCGCCCCATCAACACAAAACAGCCGCCTTGGCGGTGGGCGTTTTTAAAGATGGCATCTTAAGCACTGCCGCAGACGCGATTGACCGCGCCAGTCAGGGTGCAGTGAAAGCAGTCATCAAAGCCGAGTTCACTGGCGCCGCTGGGACGACCTTGGTGCTGCGTGATTTGGAGGGTGTCTCGGCAGCGCGTGTTGTGCTGGTTGGACTAGGCAAGCAAAGCGAGTACAGCGCAAAGACACACGTCACGGCGGAGCAGGCCTTCGCCGCGTATTGTGTCCAAGCACGTCTGACCGAAGCCACATCAACCCTCTCAGCAATCGCTTACGCACAAAGCGATGCGCGCGCCCGCGCACGCACAGCGGCAAGCGCTGTCGGTGCGAGCACCTACCACTATGACGCAAGTTTTGGAAAGCCCGACCTCGAGGCCCGTCCAAAACTAAAAAAGTTGGTCGTCTTAATCGCGAAGGCTGATCAGGCCGCCGCCAATCAAGGTATTGCTGAAGGGGCCGCGCTTGCGCAGGGGATGTCGTTGGCGCGCACACTGGGCAACTTACCGGGCAATCTCTGCACGCCCACCTACCTGGGCGAAACGGCTAAAAAACTCGGGCGCGAATTCAAAAGCATCAAAGTCACCGTGCTCGATCCCAAGCAGATTGAAAAACTTGGCATGGGGTCTTTCTTGTCGGTAGCCCGCGGCTCCGAGCAACCTGCTCGCTTTATCGTGATGCACTACCAAGGAAAAAAACCTGCACGCGCCTCGAGCAAGACAACTAGCAAAGCGACAAGCAAAGGACCCATCGTCCTAGTGGGCAAAGGCATCACGTTTGACTCGGGCGGGATTTCCATCAAGTCAGCTGCCACGATGGACGAAATGAAGTTCGACATGTGTGGTGCGGCAAGCGTGCTCGGTACGATGCGCGCCATCGCAGAGATCGGTCTGCCCGGAGAAGTCATTGGACTGATTCCGACTTGTGAAAACATGCCTAGTGGCACGGCAAATAAGCCTGGCGATGTTGTGACCAGCATGTCGGGCCAGACTATTGAAATCCTCAACACCGATGCGGAAGGACGTCTGATTCTTTGCGATGCGCTGACCTACGCCGAACGTTTTAAACCTTCAGCCGTGATTGACATCGCCACCTTGACAGGCGCCTGCGTGGTTGCGCTGGGTAACGTGAACTCAGGACTATTTTCTACCGACGACGCACTCGCCGAAGCCCTCCTTGCGGCCGGCAAGCAAGCGCAGGACCCTGCCTGGCGTATGCCGTTAGACGATGCTTATCAGGCACAACTGAAATCGAACTTTGCAGATATGGCCAACATCGGGGGTCAGCCCGGAGGCGCAGTCACCGCAGCATGCTTCTTGTCACGGTTTGCCAAGGCGTACCCCTGGGCACACCTCGACATCGCAGGCACGGCGTGGCGTGGCGGTGCCGTCAAGGGTGCAACTGGCCGCCCTGTGGGTATGCTGGTGCACTACCTTTTGGGACAGGCGTAACGAACAAGATGGCGCGCATCGACTTCGCCTTTGGCGCAACGGAGCGCATCACGCAGGCCTGTCAAACAAGCCTGCGTCAGTACCTCGCTGAGCAGCCACTGCTGGTGTATTGCACCGACCCCGCAAGGCTCAAGTCTTTCGATCTAAAGTTGTGGGCAGTCGATGAGGCGGCCTTCGTACCGCATGTCGCGGCGCACGACCCGCTGGCCGCGCAAACTCCGATCTGGCTGGTCTCAGCGGACTTGCCTGAGGCATTAGCCCGAGCGCCAGCCATGGCCTGGGTATTGAACCTAGATGAGCACTGCCCTCCGGGAATCGAGAATGTGACCCGGGTCCTAGAGATCGTTTCGGAGGAGGATGCAGATAAGGCAGCCGCGCGCGAACGCTGGCGGCTTTATCAGGCGGGTGGCCATGACGTGAAATCCTTTCGTTTACCAACGACATAGCCTGAAATACCCTAAAAAAACAAAAGGAATCTAGCCTTTCAGGGAACTGTCAGGTATGCTTTCTGTCATAGCTACAGGACGATGCATCTGTCTTGTCTACATTTTTTAGTAAAAGGAGCACTACATGAGCGATTACCGCCCCACCCTATCCCGCAACCCCCACGAGGGCGCAGCTGTAGAGGTCGTGCGCAACCGTGTCTTACGCAACACTTATTGGCTACTCGCGCTGTCCTTGATCCCCACTGTGTTGGGCGCAGCCGTCGGCATGATGAGCGGCATCAATCAAGTCATGGCATCGAGCCCTGGCATGAGTGCGATTATCTTTCTAATTGGCGCGTTTGGTCTGATGTTTGCCATTGAAAAGAACAAAGACAGTTCGCTTGGCATCGGTTTGTTGCTGCTGTTCACGTTCTTTATGGGCGTCATGCTTTCACGCCTGCTCGGCTTCGTGTTGGGTATGAGTAACGGCACACAGCTCGTCATGTTCGCGTTCGGCGGCACTGCAATTGTGTTCGGCACAATGGCCACACTTGCGACCTCGATCAAGCGCGACCTGTCTGGACTGAGCAAGTTCATGTTCATCGGCGTGGTTATTCTGTTGGTGGCTGGTATCGCCAACATCTGGCTCAAAATACCCGCACTGATGCTCACGATTTCAGTTCTGGCCATTGTGATTTTCTCAGCCTTCATGCTGATCGACCTACAGCGTGTGGTCAACGGTGGTGAAACGAACTATGTTTCTGCCACGTTGGCCATCTACTTAGACGTGTACAACGTGTTTTCGAATTTGCTCGCCATCATTGGCATTACCAGCGGCAACCGCGATTAACGAACCTGTGCACGCTTTGATGTTAAAAAGCTCACCTTCGGGTGAGCTTTTTTTTGAACTGTCTGGAACGCAAAATGAGCAACACGGTACTCAGCGAAGCAAGCCAAGGGGTGTTGACCCTAACCATCAATCGGCCCGAGAGTCGTAACGCTCTTGATGCACAGACCTATCTAACGCTCGCGACGCACATACGCGAGGCCAATACGGACGGCCAAACCCGCGTAATCGTCCTGACGGGTGCACAAGGACACTTTACCGCCGGCAATGATCTGAAAGATTTTCAACGTCCGCGCCCAGCGGGCGATAGTCCTGGCATCACACTGCTGCGCGCGTTGGTGGACTCAGATCTACCCATTGTCGCGGCAATCGAAGGCAATGCCATCGGTATCGGCGTGACCTTATTGCAACACTGTGATTTTGTGTACGCGGCTGAAAACGCCTTGTTCAAGATCCCATTCGTGCCTCTTGGATTGTGCCCAGAGGGTGCCTCAAGCGTGCTGCTTGCGCAATTGGTCGGTGCGCGCAAAGCGAGTGACTGGTTACTGCGCGGACGAGCCTTCAGACCTCAGGAAGCGCTAGAGGCGGGCTTTATCACTGACGTGACACAGTCCGGTCAAGCCTTGCCACAAGCATTACAAACCGCTGTCGAATTAGCTGCCTTGCCACCACAGGCCCTACAACTCTCCAAGCGTATGATGAAGCATACACAGCGACCCATGCTTCATGCGGCGTTTGATTATGAGTGGGGTCACTTTACCGAGCGACTCCAATCGGCTGAAGCGCAACAAGCATTTGCTAACTTTTTTAAAGCCCGCGAAACAAACAAGTCGCGTTGATATCTTGACGCTGCAGGGCCACGCGTGCCAAGCTAACACTACTCACAGGAGAAATTATGCTTTTCGCAAAAACTGACGACGGTGTCGATCTCTGTTACGAAACCACCGGATCCGGCACACCTATTATTTTTGTGCACGAATTCGCTGGTCATAAAGAAAGCTGGGAACCACAGGTTCGCCATTTTGCTCGCCACTATCAAGTCATTACGTACAACGCACGGGGCTACCCCCCTTCGGCGGTTCCGTCTGACGTGACGTCGTACTCCCAAAATCGCGCAGCGGCCGATATTCTTGCAGTACTGGATCACTTAAAAATCAAGAAGGCCCACATCGTTGGTTTGTCGATGGGCGGGTTCGCCACACTGCATTTTGGTCTGCTGTACCCCGAACGAGCCTTGTCACTTTGCGTGGCTGGTTGCGGTTATGGCGCAGAACTCGAGATCCGCGATCAATTCCGCAAAGAAGCGGAAGCAAGTGCCGCGATGCTGCTTAAAGAGGGGATGAAAGCGTTTGTCGACAAGTATGCGTATGGTCCAACACGCTTGTCTTTTGAGCGTGCTGATCCCAATGGCTTCGCCGAATTCAAAGAACAGTTCTATGGTCATTCCGCACTGGGTTCGGCCAACACACAGCTCGGTGTGCAGCGTGAACGCCCTTCGCTCTACACCTTAACCGACAGGCTGCAGAAGCTCACCGTGCCGACCTTAATCTTGAACGGAGACGAGGACTGGCCCTGTTTGCGCCCAGGCATCATGCTCAAGGAAACCATCCCTTCAGCCGCTCTGTCGATCATGCCGAATTGCGGGCACACGCTGAATATCGAGGATCCGGTTAACTTCAACCGGATCGTCGGTGACTTCATCAGTCAGGCTAGCAGCGGCCGCTGGCCGATGCGTGATCCACGTGCCATGGTCAAGTCGATCACGGGAATGAAAACCTAAGCCGTCAAACCGACGGATAGGCCGCCACACACGTAAAGTAGTTGCCCGGTGATAAAGCCCGCCTTCTTATCCAGAAACATGCGCACAGCGTGCGCAATTTCGGCGGGCTCACCAAAGCGTCCGACTGGCACAGACTCCATGATTTTCTTTGTCTGAGGCAAGTCGGGCGGGTTGCTCGCCAAAAACAGCTCTGTGGCAACCGGTCCAGGGGCAATCGCATTGACCGTAATGCCATGCGGCGCGGTCTCAAGCGCCCAGGTGCGAGTCATCCCAGCAAGCCCAGCCTTGGTACCACCGTACACTGTACGACCCACCTTGCCCAAGCCTGCTCGACTACCGATATTAACGATACGACCGAATTTGTGAGCACGCATCTTTGGCAACACTGCCTGTGTTAACAAAAGCGGCGCCACCATGTTCAGCGTAATCATATCGTCGACATCCTCGAGGGTGATTTCCTCGATTTTGCCGACGTGAATCATGCCTGCGTTGTTCACAAGATTCAGAATATCTTTCTTGGAAGCCCAGTCTAGGGCCGCTTCACGGGTACGCTTCGTATCACCTAGATCGACCGACTCAAAAATCTCACCTGGCAATAACTTGGCCGGAGCGGTACGGCTAAAGTTAATCACCTCATAGCCTTCGGCGATGAGGTCTTCTACCACCGCACGTCCAATGCCACGGCTACCACCCGTAACAAGTGCTGTTCCGTTCATTGCGCTGTGATCCCACGGTCTTTGATCAACTTGCCCCATTTCGCGCGCTCTTTGGCCTCAAAGGCAGCCAGATCCGCGCCAAACAAGTTACCAGGCACGGCCGCCAACTTCATGTAAGCCTCGGCAACCTTCTCAGACTTAAGACCCACGCGCGCGGCTTCGATGAGCTTGTCCATCACAGGCTGTGGCGTGCCTTTAGGAGCGTAGATCGCAAACCAGGCCGTGACATCAAAGCCCGCGACTCCGCCTTCAGCGAAAGTCGGTAAGTTAGGAGCGAGCGGGGTGCGCTCGGCCGAGGTCACAGCAATACCGCGGATACGCGAACCGTCTTTAATCTGCGCGATAGAGCCAGGCAAATTATCAAACAATAGATCAATTTGTCCGCCAATCAGTGCAGGCATAGAGGCCGACACACCTTTGAACGGAACATGCAGCAATTCAATGCCTGCCATCGCCTCAAAATATGCGCCGGTCAGGTGTGGTGAGGAGCCGATACCAGGCGTGCCATAACTCAGCTTCTTGTCACCCGCAGCTTTTGCCGCCTTGATGACATCACCTAAATTTTTCCATGGCGAATTCGCGGCAACAGAAATCACGTTTGGCGTCGTGGACACTAACGCGATTGGCACGAGATCTGTACCAGGATCAAATTGCATCTGGGTATACAAAAACT
>JBILJY010000146.1:0-6811 GCA_044376975.1 Burkholderiaceae bacterium
CTGAGAGTGTTTTCAAGCAGTTTTATCAACTGGTTGACCGCTTCCGGCATCCGGTGCAAAAGCCAAGTGAGTTTGCCCGAGTTCCGGTGCGGCACGCTCCAAATTGCTGCGCTACTGAGCATGTGGATGTTCGTACGTTTCATCAAGCATGGCGTAATCTTAATGATACCCATGAATTTTTCGACTTACTAAAACGATTCTCAATCTCTCGTATTGCGGCCTTACGTCTAGCAGAAAGCGAATTCGCACAGTCATTAAGACCCGATCAAGTAGAGTCACTTTTGCTGCGCGCTTCTGAGCAGAAAATTCCTATTATGGTGTTCGTAGGAAATCAGGGGATGCTACAAATTCACTCAGGAGTGGTGAATCGAGTGGTCCAGAGTCAAGCTTGGCTCAATGTCCTAGACGATTGTTTTAATTTACACCTGCTACTTGAAAGCGTACGGAGTCTTTGGTTGGTAAAGAAGCCAACCCAAAATGGCTATGTCACTTCGATTGAAGCGTTTGATTCCCAGGGTGAGCTAGTTGTCACATTTTTTGGAGAGCGCGAGCTTGATAGTCCCGAGTTAGAAGTTTGGAGGGAACTGACCGAGTCCTTAGCGCTGGAGGCAGAAGCATGCCTGCACTGAGGAGTTCAAGCTCCCTATTCCTAGATCGACGGCAACTAATCCAAGCGACTTGTCTGAGCATTCTGTCTGGCTTGCCCGCAGTACAGGCTGCGAACTTTCGTCCTAACGCTAAAAAGCGAGTGGTTTGCGTTGGAGGCGGCTTGACTGAAATCGTGTGTGCGTTGGGATGCGAGTCACACCTTGTCGGTGTGGATACCACATCGAGATTTCCTGTGAGCATACGACGCTTACCCAGCGTTGGCTATGCGCGTAGTCTGTCTTTAGAGGGCGTACTTGCGTTGGCACCCCAGAACGTGATTGTCGGCCGTGATGCCGGACCGGCATCGGTGTTGGCGCGTCTGCGAGAGGCGGGCGTGACCGTTTCGAGCGCGGACGATGGTTATACGATCGAAGCGCTCCTCTTACGGGTGACGCAACTCGGTCGGGTCCTAAAGCGTGAGGAGAAGGCCCAAGCGCTAACTGAACAACTTTGGCGTGAGTGGACCGCAGTGATATCCATGGTTCCTGCCGCTGAGTCTGGTATCCGAGTGATGTTCATTCTGGGGTTGGCGCCGGGCCAAGTCATTGTGGCAGGCTCGGGTACTGGTGCGGATGTCATGCTGAAGTACGCAGGCCTTCAAAATGCATTTTCTGATACGAATGGCTACCGTCCCATCACAACAGAGGCATTAATTGCTGCGCAGCCTGATTTGATTGTCTTGGCGCAGCCAGATTCCACGACACAAGAGGTCGCTCGTAGTACGCGCGAGTCGATCAAACAGATTCAGGGCTTGTCTGCGACACCTGCTGCACAGCCTGCGCGTTGGCTGGTGTTTGACACGATGTTTCTGCTGAGCTTTGGTCCACGCATGCCAGACGCAATATTGACGCTGCATCGCACATCGCTAGAAGCGCTGCGAGCATGAGGCGATACCCCGGCTGGCCAGAGCCACCTATCACCCTCGTTCTCGTCGGCGTATTGTTTTTAATTACGCTGGTCGCAACCAAGTATGGTGCATTGCCGCTAGATCAATCGGCGTGGCTGTTTTGGCGTGAGGTGCCAGAGTCAGAAACCTTGGCAGTGGGCAGCCGGCACATTCTATGGGGTATCCGCTTGCCTCGGATACTGTTTGCGGGAGTGGTCGGGGCCAGTCTTGGCATTGGAGGGGCATTAACCCAGGCGTTGTTTCGGAATCCCTTAGCTGAACCGGGACTTATGGGGATTTCTTCGGGTGCGGCTTGTGCGGCTGCCTTATCGATTGTTTTTCTCGCGCGGATCCCGGGTGCCGACACCTTTGCTTCACATTGGCTGCCTTTACCACTTATTGCTTTTAGTGGAGCGATCCTTGTCTGCCTTTTTTTGAATGGAATTTCTCAGAAGTGGATGACAGGCTCCATGGGAGGTCTTCTGTTAACAGGAATTGCTGTTAATGCTCTTGCAGGAGCGGTGATCGGACTATGCGCGTATACGGCGACAGATATTCAGCTACGCACACTTACTTTTTGGACGCTTGGCTCACTGGCAAATGTCAGCTGGACGCTTGTCGCTGTTTCGAGTGGAATTCTTTTGGTTACCTGGATAGCGGCACGGCCGCTTTTACAAGGCTTGAATGCGCTGCTTCTCGGCGAAAACATCGCCAGACATGTAGGAGTTTGTTTGCCAAGTCTTCGATTGCGCATTGTCTTGATGGTGGCAGGATTGGCAGGCTTTGCTGTTGCATTTTGTGGTGTGATCGGTTTTGTAGGATTAGTCGCGCCACACTTGGTGCGCATGACTGCTGGCGCTGATCTTCGAGTTGTTTTGCCTCGTGCTGCAATTGTTGGTGCTATTTTGCTAATTTGCGCTGACACGTTGGCCCGTACGATTGCTGCCCCTGCGGAAGTACCAGTCGGCATATTTACCGCTCTATTGGGCAGCTCATTTTTTTTGTGGCTGCTGGCTCGAGACAAAGGGCGAGCGGTATGACTGCTCAAACTGGAGTGCTTTTACGTCTGGACCAAGCTGAGGTGTGCATCGGAACGACGCGGTTTGGACCGTTCAGTTTTGATGTTTTAGCGGGAGAGCGCATCGCAATCCTCGGGCCAAGTGGCGCGGGAAAGTCATCCTTACTAAAAGTGATCTCGGGTGAGTATGCGACTGCAAATGGCAATCTTAGTTTAGGGGGAAAGCCGGTAGAGTCCTTGGGGCCTGCTGCACTGAGTCGTGTGTTGGCGGTGTTGCCCCAGTCTTATCAGAATACGTTTGCAATGTCGGTTGAGTTAGTGATTGGACTTGGCAGATTAGGTAGGGTGGCAGCTGGCGATTCGAATCAAATTGTTAGACAGTCTGCGACCTTGGCACGCGCAGAGCATTTGCTGCATAGAACAACAGCGGGCCTCTCCGGTGGGGAGCTTGCGCGAGTGCATCTCGCACGCGTGTTCGCACAACTTTGGGATGTCTCTGGGGGACTCCTTCTTGTAGATGAGCCCCTCGCTGCCTTGGATCCTGGTCTTGCGCTTGAGCTATTTGATCGACTGTCGAGCTTCACTCGATTACGCGGGCATACCTTAATCGCCGTTTTGCATGATGTGCAACTTGCTTTGCAAGAGTTTGATCGACTCATCCTAATTCGGCAAGGACAGTTATACGCAGACTGTCCTTCTTCGGTTGATGCGATACCGATATTGGAGCGTCTTTTTGAAGTGCGTTTTAGGAAACATCACGCTGGCGATCTTCTGTTTATATCCGCAACCGCTACCCAAGGGCATTCATAATGTGCACGGACACTTGCTCTTTGCGGCATTCTATTTTGCTAGCGAGCTTAATGCATCTTGGCGGAGTTGCAATCCTGATTGTTTTAGCGATGGTAGGTCCGTCACAAGACACAGCCATGCCTCCTCAAGCGGAATCTGACAACATTCTGATGCTCTTTGCGAGCCCCGCGCAAGTCACTGAGAGCGTTGTGGCCACACAGGCTGTTGCCGAAGCCATAGCGGTTACCGAAGCCATAGCGGTTGCCCAAGCCATCGCGGTTACCGAAGCCATAGCGGTTGCCCAAGCCATCGCGGTTACCGAGACGCCGCCGGTGCGCTCCGAAGTCATCATCGCGAAGGAAATTGTGTCGCGTCCTTCTCCCGCCTCGGTCCCAGTGCAGGGCAAAGAGTTCAAGGAGATGGTGCACGCCGCGCACGAGTACGCACGACCTCAGCATGACCTCAATCCAGTGCCGGATTATCCGATCATGCTGCGTCAACGCGGTATTGAAGGTACGGTGTGGTTGCGGGTTTTCGTTGATCGGTCGGGGCTACCCGAGCGAATCATCTTATTTAAAACGAGCGGCTATCGCTTGTTTGATGAGTCTGCATTGCGAGCGGTCGCGCGCTGGCGCTTTAAACCCGCAAGGTCTCAGGGAGCTACCATGGCAAGTTGGGTAGAGTTTCCTGTGCGTTTTACTTTGCAGGGCTAGCGCCACTTGTCTGTTTGGCGATTTCCAGTCGAATGCGCGCGATGCTTGGTTCGAGGTCGTTCCAGGCCCCCTTGTCGGGTGCGAAGCGCGCGCGCATATATTGCACTAAGGACAGGATTTGATCGTCGTCGAGTTGGCCTGCGAAGGACGGCATAAAGCCGATCGCTTGGCTTGCGGGCTTACGCACACCCTCGAGAATCACTCTAATGACATTGTCCGGCTTATCGCTATGTAAGTTGGTGTTTAGCGCCAGCGGGATGTTTGCGCCGAGTAGCTTAGGGCCGTCTCCATCGTGATGACAGGCAGCACAAGCCATCGTGAACATTCTTTGGGCAGGCCCGAGCAAAGTCGCACTTTGGGTTTGGGCCGCCACGACATAGTCTTGTGCCGCTTGGGTCGCTCGTGCGGAGGTGGCTGCTTCTTGGAAAGAAGCTAAATAATGGGCCATCGCTTTGATATCGCTATCTGGTACGGAAGCCAGTTGTTGCACAACCGGTGCCATGGGGCCTCCGGCACTACCGTGTTGGCCACTAAAACCCGTGCGTAGATAGTCATAGAACGATTGCTCCGTCCATCTGACGGGCGACTTGGATGCCGCGGTTAAGGCGGGGGCTTCCCAGCCTTTGATCCAGGCGCCAGATAAAAAGCCTTTACCTAGTTTTTCACCACCAAGCATGTCGCGCGGAGTGTGACAGGCTGTGCAGTGTCCAACACCATTGACGAGGTAGGCGCCGCGGTTCCAAAGCTCGCCTTGATCGGCGAGTAAGGTCTGTGAGGTTGCGGGCTCGCTGTATAGCGCGTTCCATACGGCCATGAGGGGACGATAGGAAAACGGTGCTGAGAGCTCGGTTGAGGGATTCTTCTGCTCGACGGAGGGCTGCACCATCAAGTAGGCATAGACCGAGGTAATGTCCTCGTCGGTCATGTTTTTAAATGAGGTGTAGGGGAAAGCGGGATACAGCAGATGTCCGTCCTGCGATACGCCATCGCGCATCGCGCGCCTAAAAGCGAGCAAGGACCAGGAGCCAATCCCAGTCGCTTTGTCTGGCGTTAAGTTTGTCGAATACACCGTGCCAAAGGGGGTTTGTATGCCTAAGCCGCCTGCATTGGGCTGGCCGCCCGGTGCAGTGTGACAACTGACACAATTGCCTAGCGCAACTAGCTGACGACCCTTCTCGATGGTTTGTGCCGAATACAGGGCAGGGTTGAACTGCGCGATGGGCGCAAGGGGTGCTGGGCTACGTAAGCCGATCCAGCCGAGAGACAGACCTGCGACACCGGCAAGCACTGCAGCCAGTCTTTTTGCAAAGGGTCTTCGCGTCGGCCACTGTGCGTTTGTATTTGCTGTGGGGGGCAGCGCCAGCTGAATGAGTTGCTCAGCAGGGTAACCAGGTTGGGATGCAGGGGGTAGGGGATTCAGTGCCGCGCGGACCACTTCAGGCGTGAAAGGTGGTTGACGAAAGCGAATTCCGGTCGCATCAAAGATTGCATTGGCGATGGCTGCTGTACCAGGTACCGAGGATGACTCGCCAGCTCCCAGTGGTACCTCGTTTGGCCGAGGCATTTGCAAGACGTCGATAACTGGGACCTGACGGAAATTCAGAATAGGATAGGAGCCCCATTCGCGTGTTGCCACGGTGTTATCTTGCTTGCGTACCGGTACGCTTTCATGCAGCGCGCGGCTCGTAGTCTGAACGACATTGCCGTGCACTTGATGCTCTACACCGGCGGGGTTGATTGTCATGCCGGCATCGTGACCCACGACGACGCGTTTGACATGGACCTCACCGGTGCGACGGTTTACCTCGACATCAGCTACCCACGCTGCCCACGCTGCCCCAAACCCCGGCCACTTGCTGTGGATATAACGGGCATAGGCAACACCTTGGCCGCGTAAGATATCGCCCTGGGCCTCTTGCTGTTGCGGCTCGGTATGCCGTATCCAGCCGGCTTTGTCGGTCGTCGCTTGCAAGAGTTCTCTTGCACGTGGATCGTCTAAATAACGCAATCGAAATTCGACGGGGTCAACGCCGGCTTGTGTGGCGAGCTCGTCAATATACGACTCGTGTGCGAAAGAGTTTGGCAGCGCGGATACGCCACGTAACCAGGAGGCGCGCAGGATCGGCGGCATGTCGTTGACGGTGACCCGCAGATTACCGACTTGGTATGGCGGACGGGCCGTGCGGTCACCCATTTCGTAGGTTTGGGCAAGCGGTTCAATCGTGCGTGTTAACAGCAGGGCAAGGGTAGGAGCACCGTTCGATGGGTATGAGGTTTGAAAGTCATAGGCGGCAAAGTCGCCCGCTGCATCCAGCCCTCCGCGTACTTGCATCCACTGCGCCGCGCCTTTTGGTTCCCAAAGGTTTTCTTGTTCGCGTGTGAGCTGCACCCGCACGGGTGCACCGACAGCACGCGATAGCAAAACTGCGTCAGCGGCGACATCGTCGGCACCGTTGCGTCCATAGCAGCCTGACGCCTCCATTCGGACGATTTCAATGTCTAGGTCGGTTAGCCCTGTCAAGCGCGCAAGATCGGCCCGCAGCACATGTGGGTTTTGTGAGCCAGCCCACACTGTGAGCGTATAGGGTTCCGCATTCGACCAATCTGCGACTGCGCAAGATGGGCCGATTGACGCATGCATCTGATAAGGCCAGATGTAGGTGCGTGAGATCTCCGTGCCCCCATCCTCTAGCGCGGCATCGATGTTGCCTTCGTTGATGAGTTCGCGCGGCGTCGAAGGGTTCGCGCGTAGCGCAT
>JBILJY010000147.1:0-6776 GCA_044376975.1 Burkholderiaceae bacterium
TCAGGGAATAATGCGATCCAACCGGCCTCGGTAATGAGCTTGGCCATACTGGCATGACGAGCAGACAGTTCAGCCGCTCGCGATTTGGCGCTGGACAACAAACCACCGCACCCATGCAAAGCGATGACGACCCCTTTGGGCTCGGTGTGCGGCAGAAAAATATGAAGGTTTGTAGGCCGCTCGGCATGTGCATATGCAAGCACGCTCATGGTAAAGGTTACAACGGCTGCAATAAGATGCTGAAAGTTAAACATAGAAGCCCCGTCCTTCAGGTGCGGCGATGAGCGCAATGTCAGCGAGGCAAGTGGCCCAGCTGTCGCAGGATACGAATGACATCGGGACCGATGTGCTGATAAAAATGAAAGAGTCCAGAACATAAATAATTCAAGCCGGGCTCACCATCGCGCGTTTTAATCAGTCGATTTTTTGGGCACTCACCCCAGCACAGTTTGAGGTAGTCACAGTCATGGCATTGCTTAGGTAAGGAGTTTCGCTTGTTCATGCCAAACTCTTTCTGTACTGTTGAGAAGGCAAGATCACCCAGATGCGTTGTGTGAATGTTTCCGATTCGATATGCCGGATAGACAAAGTGATCGCAAGAGTAGACCTCGCCATCGTGCTCTACTGCGAGACCCTTGCCGCAAAATTCGGCCTGCGTACAGGTCTGAGCTGGCATTCCTGCAGCTTGTGCGATGGCGGTTTCGAATAGATTGACATGAATACGTCCAAAGTCTGTCGCGAGCCACTCGTCCCAAACTCCCGATAGAAAAGTGCCATACTCGTCAGGATCGACAGACCAGTCCGTGACAATTGAAAGCGGATGGCCAGGCTTTGCGCGGGGGCTGTCTTGCAGAGGGGCGGTGGATTTGTCTAGCTTGCCTGGTGCGCTTTGCTTGAATGTAGCGGGTTCGACTGCTGGATTGAACTGCACACGCCACGTACCTAGCTCATCGACCAAGAATCGATACACTTCCTTCGGATGCTTGGCATTCGCGCGGTTGACGACGCACAGTGCCGCAAAGGGGACCTCAGCTTCGCTCAGCTTTCGCGCAGCGGCCATCACCAAATCAAAGGTAGATTTTCCATTACGCGTCTTGCGGTAGGTATCATGAAGCTCGCGAGGTCCATCGATTGAAAGGCCGACATGAAAATGATGCTCTTTTAGAAATTTGACCCACGTATCGTCAAGCGCAATGCCGTTTGTCTGCAAATCATTCTCGATGCGCTGACCCGGCTTCGCATACTTTTTTTGTAAAGTAACGACTCTGAGAAAAAAATCTAACCCCATCAGTGTGGGCTCACCGCCTTGCCAGGAGAAGACAACTTGGTCACCAGTTTGGCTCTCAATGTACTGCCGGATGTGTTGCTCCAACGTTGTGCCATTCATGCGGGCATGGGCAGGATGTTCGAGCAGATCCGTCTTATGCAGATAGAAGCAATAGTCGCAATCGATATTGCACTCTGCACCTGAGGGCTTGATCATCGCGTGAAAGCGATAATGTCTGCCTTCGGGCAGTGGCGGCAGTTTTAGCTCAGGTGCGGACATGGATAGACAACTATTTATTGATACGCGTGATCTTGTTGCCCTGAATGCCTACTCCTGCCATGAGCCCTTTCTGGCTAAAGACAAAGGCGTAGATATCGTTTTGCATGGTTGTCGTCGTGTGTGAGACACCCATTCCCTGATCGATCACAACCACACTAGGGCCAACTCCGACCTCGAATCCCTGTGTCACATTCAGCGCATTTAGTGCACTGTCTTTCATAAAAAACATGGCATAGCCATATTCCTGCACGCCCGCTTGAAAACCAAACGAGGCCCCGCCGGTATTGTAGTAGGCGGCTGCTTTGCCATCACGCCAAAGGACACCCTCGCCATATTGGGCTCCAACCATCAGGCCGGCTTTTTTGACGCTGGGGAAAACCAGTACAGCAGCAGCTCGCGCATTCAAATCTTTCGCGATTTGATTTTGAGCGAGTAGATTGTTCAAAGCATTTTTTGAGTCGCGCTCAAGTGCCTCGCGTGACTCAGCGTACGCTGTATTTGCAACACAAACAAACAAGACGCTCAGGACTGTGTTCAGAAAAAATCTAAGTGATTGGACGCGGCGTGGTGCGAAAAACATGTAATACCTCAACTTTGACACTGGAATTCTTAGATATTAGTATAAGTTTGGGTGTGTAAATGCTCGGCCTACAAGTCGCCCCTCACCGAGGCTACGTTTGTACTCGATGGCGCCTCGGACGATGAGGCCAACGTGACTTGTTGGCTAAATGGCATACTGAGGTAAAGTAATTAACGATAACAACATCAAGCGCCAATAACATCATGCAACATAGCAACAAAAGAATTCTTACAACACACACTGGTAGTCTTCCGCGCCCACTCGAGCTGGTGCAGATGTATGCAGATCGCGCCAACGGGGCTGAAGTAGACCCTGCCGCTCTTGAGTCGCTTGGCCATCAAGCCATGCAAACTGCTGTCGATCTTCAGCTCGCCAATGGTATCGACGTTGGTAACAATGGTGAGCAACAGAGGGAGGGATTCTTTCTGTACGTACAGCGGCGGATGTCAGGGTTTGGCGGTACGTGGAAGCGGTTTTCGCGCGGGGATGTTGAGCGCTATCCAGAATTTAAAAAAATGCTGGAACAACAGTCTGGCGGCAAGGTTGCCGTCAGTAACTTCTTGCCTCCGCGCGTAACCGGTGAGGTTCGCTATATCGATCCTGATTTGGCAGCGTCTGAGGCGCGAGATTTTCGCAGCACGCTTAATGCACGAACGGAAAAGACATTTACTGAGGCGTTCTTGACAGCTCCCTCACCTGGCATCATTGCTTCGGCCTGTAAAAATGAGCACTACGAAACCGAAGAGGCGTATCTCGCTGCCTTGGCCGAAGCGCTGCGCCTTGAGTATGAGGCGATCGTTGAAAATGGCTTTATTTTGCAAATCGACTGCCCCGACTTGGCTCTAGAACGACACGTTTCCTATCATGATGAGTCGGACGCAAAATTTTTAGGTTTCATTGAGCGTGTTGTTTCAGCCATTAATGTGGCGTTACGCAATATTCCGCAAGACCGTGTCCGTATGCACGTGTGCTGGGGAAATTATGAAGGGCCTCATGATTGCGATGTGCCGTTACGCAAGATATGGCCTGTCATTCGTCAGACGAAGGTTGGTGGTTTTGTACTGCCCTTTGCGAATGCTCGACACGCTCACGAAATGAAGGTCTTGCGCGAGCAACCCTTACAAGACAACCAGGTAATTGTCGCCGGTGTGATCGATGTATTGACGAACTTTGTCGAGCATCCAGAGGTGATTGCTGAGCGGCTTGAGCGAGTGGCCGCAGATGTCGGAGATCCAACGCGCGTGTTAGCAGGAACCGATTGTGGCTTTGATACGTCGGCGGGCATGGGACGTGTCGCGACCGATGTGGTCTGGGCAAAATTACGCGCACTTGCTGAAGGTGCGCGTATCGCAAGTGACCGTTTGATTAAATAGTCAAACTGCGTAAGCCCAGGGTCGCTTCGCCCGATCAGACGTTCTGAATTGTTCGATTGATTCAGATTTTGAAAGTGTGAGAGAGATCTCGTCGAGACCCTTCAACAACATTTCTCGTAGTGCGGGGGGAGCGGTAAAGCTAAAACGCTTGCCGCTCCCTGTACTGACACAGAGTGCCTCTAGATCAACAGTGATTTTCGCTTGACCTGAGCTCGCCTCGACTTCTGAGACAAGCTCTTTAATTTGTTCAATCGGAAGTTCGACCGGAACAATGCCATTGCGATAGCAGTTGTTAAAAAATATCCCACCAAACGACGGTGCAATCACTGCGCGAAACCCAAACTCGCGCAGCGCTTTTGGGGCACGTTCACGGGATGAGCCGCAACCAAAATTTCGATCCGCGAGTAAAACCTCAGATTGATCGAAGGGCGCTTGATTCAAAATGAATTCAGGGTTGGGCGTTCCATCCGCTAAAAAACGCCAACCGTGAAAGAGGTGTGCGCCATAACCTTTGGCATCCGTCCCTCCAAGGAAAAGTGCAGGAATGATCTGATCCGTATCAATATTGATACGCATAAAGGGTGCTGCAACCCCTGACACACGCTGAAGTGCTTCCATGTTTAGCTCAGCTCCCTAGCGTCTGCGATACAGCCCATGATGGCAGAGGCCGCAACGGTTGCAGGACTGGCAAGATGCGTGCGTGTCTTGGGACCTTGTCGCGATTCAAAGTTTCGATTGGTCGTACTGATGACACGCAAATCGGCAAAGCGATTGTCACCGATATGCCCACAGAAACCACAGGCAGATTCGTGCCATTCGAATCCTGCGTCTTTAAAGATCTTGTCAATGCCTTCAGCTTCCGCTGCGTGTTTAACCGGGGTAGAGCCCGGTACGCAAATAGCCTGAATCCCCGCCTTCACCTTTCGACCTTTTAGGATCTGCGCTGCGGCACGCAAATCGGTTAGGCGCGCATTGGTGCATGAGCCAATATAAGCAACGTCGATTGGGGTGCCGCGGATGGGCTCGTCTGCGTGAAGTTTCATATAAGTCAGAGCACGCTCACCCAGCGCATTCGCCTCTTTATCGACGGCGTGGCTAGGTTTTGGCACAGTTGCGCCAATACTACCTACTTGCTGAGGACTGATCCCCCACGTCACTTGGGGCTCGAGCACATCGCAATCGATCGTAATCTCTTTGTCAAACACGGCATCATCATCGGTTTTCAGAGTTCGCCAGTAGTCGGTCGCTTTCACCCAAGCATCGCCCTTGGGTGAAAACTCTGCACCTTTCAGATATTCAAAGGTCTTGTCATCTGGGGCGACAAAGCCGTATTTGCATGAAAATTCGATAGACATATTGCAAAGAGTGAGTCGGCCGTCGATCGGAAGATCGCGCACTGCACTGCCTGCGTATTCGGTTGCATAACCAATGCCACCCTGAGCCCCAATTTTGCCAATCAGGGCCAAGATCATGTCCTTTGCAAAGACGCCTGGTCTAAGGGCTCCTTCAAAATTCACCCGCATCGTCTTGGGCTTTGCTTGCGCTAGGGTCTGCGTGGCTAACACATGCTCCGCTTCAGACGCTCCAATCCCCCAAGCGAGTGCGCCGACTCCGCCTATCGTGCTGGTATGGCTATCGCAACACACTAAGGTCGCACCGGGGAAGGCAATGCCCAGCTCTGGAGCAACGACATGTGCAATACCTTGTCGAGGATCGTCGTAGTCGATGAAGTGCAGCCCGTATTTTTTTGAAGCGTCTCGAGTGGTCTGTATCATCGCAGGACCACTAGACGAAACGGAGTCGCAGGGCCCTCTTCCTGGTTGTGTTGATATCAAGTGTTCAATAACAGTAAAGACTTGTCCGCGACTAATTGGCTTGCGCCCAGCTTCTTCAAGTGCCCTCAGTGCTTGGCTGCCGGAGAGCTCGTGTAAGACAAGGCGATCGACTTGTATTAGATCGGACTCTTCGTCCAGTTTAGAGATGACATGATCGCGCCAGACTTTATCAAAGAAGGTGGTGCCAGTAGACGGCTTCATGTGTAACGTTTCTCTAGTTCTTTGTAGTGATCAGCATCAAGCGCTGCTTGGCGCTCGGCGAACATCATGAGCTGTGACTCGAAGCCAGTAATCGACCCGTGCGTTGCTAAGTGCTGCATGGCATGTTGCATGGCAAGCATGGATGCCTGTAATGCTGCATTTGCATAGCAGATGACTGAGTAGCCAGCCGCTGCAAGTTCTTCGCGCGGCAATAGGGGAGTCTTGCCACCAATGACCATATTGCAAAGGTGAATGCCTGGCACTGCCTTGGGAATAGCCAGCAATTCTTCTTTGGTCAAAGGCGCTTCAACAAACAGAAAGTCTGCACCGGCCTCTTGATAGGCTCGCGCCCGATCAAGTGACGCTTCAAACCCTTCGATTGCACGTGAATCTGTTCGAGCAAGGATCATGAGATCTGGGTCATGGCGGGCATCAACAGCTGCCTTGATCTTTGACACCATCTCTTGTGTGGACACCACATCTTTTCCATCGAAGTGACCGCAGCGCTTTGGGTAAGTTTGATCTTCGAGCATGATGGCATTCGCGCCTGCACGTTCTAGTAAACGAATCATTCGTCTGGCATTGATCGCATTGCCAAAACCGGTGTCACCATCTGCCAAAATAGGAATGTCTACCGCCTCTCTGATCGCCGCAACATGCTCAGCAAGTTCGGTCACAGAGACCAGGCCAAGGTCTGGTACACCGAGGTAGTTATTTGCAACCGCAGCGCCGCTGACCAACATCATCTTGTGTCCCGCTGCGGCAATAAAGCGTGCGGCAAGGGCATTACCCGCACCCGGCATGATGTGCCCGGCGCCGACGGTTAATTGCTGGCGAAATAGTTTGTTAAGTGTCATCTGCTTTAGTCAAATTTGATGTTGGCTGCTTTGATCACGCGCTTCCAGCGCTCAACATCCGATAAGATCGTTTGCAGCAGATGTTCAGGCGTACCTCCCACAGCGGTCGTTCCTTCTGCAGCGAAGCGCTCTGTCACAGACTTATGCTGCAATGCCTTATTCAGTTCAACATTTAAAAACTTAATCGCTTCTGCCGGCATACCTTTGGGGCCAGCGATAGCTTTCCAGTCAACAACGTCATAGCCCTTGATTCCTTGCTCTTCAAAGGTTTGTACCTCTGGGAGATTCGGCAAGCGTTCTTTACCAGCAATGCCTAGCGCCTTCACGCGACCAGATTTAATGTGAGGCGAAGCGAACGTTGCGCTGGTAAGCATCATATCGACG